>NZ_JAVJQN010000252.1:0-54029 GCF_040218245.1 Coleofasciculus sp. E1-EBD-02
GGCTGTCGAGGCGCAAGAACGGGCTGTTGCGGAACGGGAAAGAGCAGAACGATTAGCAGCACGATTGCGGGCGTTAGGGGTTGAACCTGAGGATATGGAGTAAGTGCGATATTATGGTTAATCTTCCCACTCAAACTGACCCCCCCCTTTCACCTCGGCAAACCTTACCCACGATGTATGATTTACCGAGTGATAACCCGGAGGAACCTGGATTGCCAGACGAGTTTCATTTTTTACAACCCTTATTGTTATTTCTCACGTTTCAACCTGCTAACTGGAATCCGGAGTTGGTATTTTCGGCTTGTGATTTAAATCTTTACTATGATGTGAACCATCCCCAGTGGTACAAACGTCCCGATTGGTTTGGGGTAGTGGGAATACCTCGGTTGTATGAAGGGCGAGATTTACGTTTAAGTTATGTAGTGTGGCAAGAAGTAATCAATCCTTATGTGGTGGTGGAATTATTGTCTCCCGGTACACAAGAGGAAGATTTGGGTCAAACGGTGCAAACACCTGGAAATCCACCGACAAAGTGGCAGGTTTATGAACAGATTTTGCGGATTCCATACTCAATTGTGTTTAGTCGCTATACCAATGAACTTCAGGCGTTTCAGTTAGTCGGGGGTCATTACGAACCGATGAACATGATTGATAATCGCTTATTGATGCCGGAGTTATTATTAAGTTTAGGACTATGGCAGGGGAGTTTTCGAGGAATTAACCGTCTATGGTTGCGGTGGATGACACTTGAGGGAGAGTTGATTTTAACGCCGGAAGAAGAGGCTGTTGCGGAACGGGAAAGGGCAGAACGATTAGCAGCACGATTGCGGGAGTTAGGGGTTGAACCTGATGATGTTGAGTAAGTGCGATCGCCTTTGCCACTGCGGTAAGCTGTTTGGCAACAAACGTACCCTTGCTCCTCCAACTCCCCCAACTTCCCCAGCTTTCCTTAATCTGAAGTTCCCCTTTGACAAATCGCTACACTGTATGCATATCTTGGCTTAGGGCGATTTTGCTCTTGGCTTCACTGGGTACATATCAGGCTGACGCCCAATAAATCTAAAGCCTTCCTTTGTACCGGAGTCGGTTCGGTTACCTTGTCAAAGTCGAAATTTACACCTGGGATATTAGACTGAATTCGATTGTTAACAATTGTGCCTAAATCAGCCAACAGGGTTTGAAAGCTATGCACGGGTAAATTATCGACTGTCCGCTTCTTTTGAGCTTTAGACTGAACTTCCGGAGATTTGGTGCAGACGATTTCAGCAGATGTGTGGAAGAAACGCCAAACCCCTGGTCCGATGTAGTAGGGGAAGCTGACTCGCATTTGAGCATCTCGCACGTAGCTGCGGTTAAGCCATACATCGATAAATGCCACATACTGGGAGAGGGCGCCACATTCACGACCAAATTCCAGACGTTCCCGGCGCTTCTGTACACCGTTGAGATAGTGGTGACTCAGCCGCCAAGCCTGCAAAATTGCCAGTTTTTGCTGGGGCGTGCAGTTGGGGAATTCTTCGCAAACGTCGCCACCGTAGCGATCAAACTCTCCGACGGCTTTAGTCTCTTCGTACAATTGATCCAAGGCGGCTTCGTCGGGATTGGTGTTTTTTTCAATGTCATCCGCCGTACACACACTAAACGCTGCCAGCAATTTTGGCATGAAGTCTTCGTACCAGTAAGCCACGGGCATCATCGCGCCGTCGATTTCTTCGCGATCATCTTGGAGAATCACCCGGTTCCATTGCTTCAAGTAAGCCTTGGGATCTTCCCCATTCATTGTTGGTGGCGGGGGGGTCATATCATGTCCTAATGATTGCCCATAATTGCAATGCTGTAATAACAAGGGTTTCAGGCATTTTTATTAGGGGTGTTTGACCGGACATGATATCAGTTCCCCATTCAATTCCAGTTGGCGCAACCGATTCAGTTCATTGATTGCCAGCACGCCTTCAACCACATCTCCCAAGTGAAGGTGCTTTTTCTTCATCGTGATGGCGAATTCCACCCCAGCGGCGAATTTCTCGCGAACGGTGGCAGATTTGCTGCGGGTTTCATGCATCCGCTGCGCCTCTGCGAGCATTTCTGGGGTTTTTTCAAGGTCATCTGTCAAGTTGATTCAGAAAAGTTTGTGGCGTTGTCTGAATTTAGGGACAAAAACAAATGATGCCAATCGGGAGAACCTGTTTCGGCTGCTTTTATTTCAAACGAATTGATTAACTAAGTCTGCCAGATCCTGAAGGTCTTGGTCTGAAAAAGATGCAGCGACTGGTAGATAAAGCACTTGCTCAATCAAGCGTTTTCCCTGCAGGGGATGTACAACAACAGGGAGTTGGTTTTTATCATGAGAATAATCGATACAGGTTAAACTTGTTGTCCCGCGAGTTGTATCAAATCCATTCTCTCTCAGTTGTGTCATTAGCAATTCTGGATTCGGGACGAGGATCGGAAAAACCCAGAATGAATGGTATTCTGCTTGACGACCGGAGCAAATAATTTCAGGTCTAAGCAGAGAGAGAAATCGCTGTCCATTTAACTGCCTTTGTTCAAAGTGATGGTTACTACAAGTTCTTAATCTTTCGTTTAACAGTGAGAGCATTTTACGTGGAGGTCGATATCTGATATTTGTCAAAATATCTCCCGGCGAAAATCCTCGCGTTAATGAATTAATCACTCGATCAACGTCTTGATTCAATAATTTTAGACAAGCGATGAGAGTGCCATAAATCAAAGGAATTGAGAAAAGTTTCAAGCCTAAATACTTGAGCAGGCGTTTAAAGAACCAAGTCTCACTCTTGACCGGATACTGTTGCTCGATAGATTTTATTTTCCTAGCTAGTTGTTTATCCCCAACCAGAGCTACGGCTCCCCCAAGAGCCGTGCAAGACTTAATTGCACCAAAACTAAAAAAACTGATATCGGCATCCGGATAGCCATAATACTTAGAACCTGCAAAAGCTTGAGCGCAATCTTCTATCAGAATAATATTATGTTTTCTACAGAGTTTAGCATAGGGGTCTAAATTATTAATCGTTCCAAATAAATGGGCAATAATAAACAATCGACTCCGTTCAGAAATCAGATTCTCTAGTAATTCCAGAGAAGATGCCAGTGTATCTAAGGAAATATCAACGGGAACAGGGATAAGTCCATGTCGTTTCACAATTTCAACCATATCCCGGATATTAACGGCACTCATTAAGACTTCTGAGCCTGCCGGAAGATTTAATGATTGCAACAGCAGATCCAGGGATGTCCTAACTGAGAGAGTAACGATGACCTCTTTTTCAGTTTGCCAAAATGACTGGATTTTATGGGTTTCTTTTTCTCGATCAGCAATGGTCAAAAAGGATAATAGATTTAGGATTATATCGCTGAAGCGAATATCCAGTTCGAGTCGAGGATAAACCTTTAACATCATCAATAGTTTTGAGAAAGCGTTTGTAGTCACGGCTCAAACCTGATGGCGCTGAAGCGCAACTACAAACTTATTTTTGAAAACGTGTTAGTTTAGGCTAGCAAATAAATGATGCCAATTTGGAGAACTTGTTTCGGCTTCTTTCACTTCAAACGTAACATTACAAGCTTGGGATTGTTCTAGTGCCTCAAGGCAAAGTTCAGCAATATCCTCTCGACTGACTTTTCCTCGAATATTATCGCCTTGCTCAAAGGCTAAACCTTTACCGCCTGGTTCTTCGGTTAAAGCACAGGGACGGATAATCGTATAGGGAATACCACTTTCCCGCACGGCATCCTCTCCCCGTAGCTTCCAGGTAAGAATTCCGCCTAATTGGTCATTCATTCGCACGGCTGGAGGTTCTTCTTCTAAGTTAATTCCGGGACGCCCTGGACGAGTAACGCCAGCAGAACTAATCATCATAAATTGGGGTAATGTTGCACCGTTGTATGCCTTAATTGTTTCTACCTGTAAGGAAAATGTTCCGGGTTCAAAGTGGGGATTAAGTGCGCCGTCATACTCAAACTTACTCAGCATCAATTGCACCGCGTAAATATGGCTCGGATCAAAGGGTTCGGCATTGTCTAAGGTTTTGGCACGAAATACCGGAATCAGCGCCCCAAAGGGAACCTGAACATCAATCCAGGTATCTTTTTCAGTATCAAATGAGTAGCAATAAGAAATGCCATCCCACCGTGATTCTGTTCTCAGAATAAACTTATAACGCTGTCCATCGCCTTTAACACGCAGTTCCATCCCCTCATATCCAGCTAAATTTAAAGGTGGATCAAAATTGCGGGTGCGAACGGAAACAAAACCACCGGAGTTTTTGGTAGATACAGTGCCACTGAATAATGCCGCATTATCAATCAGCCGAATTGAGCTTTCACTTACACCACCCATGACGACATCATCCACCGCTCCCCAGGTTTCTTTTACGTCATCTGAGGGATTTTTGAAATCAAAAATGAGTTGTTTTCCGGGTTCGAGATGATTAGCGGCGACTTGGACTAAATTCTTAATCCCTTGATAGTCTACAATTTCGGGACTATCGACAACTTCTGGCATATAGAATTTGATGCCTTGATAATATTTTTCCCGGTTTGGCGTATCTCCTTCTACAGGTTGCACCCGAACACCTGTGCAACAAATAACGGCGGAGATACCGTCCATCATGGCAGGGGTTAAGGTTTCGGGGATAGTGATATCAGCTTCAAACAGTTCCACCTCATCTCCCAGCATTTCCCGCCCTCGCTGAGTATCTCTGACTAAAGCGCGTACCGGATAATCCCGTTCCATCAGACGCCGCACGACTCGCTTCCCGACGCCACCCGTTGCACCAGCTACCAGTATCTTACCCAATCGTTTTCCTCCACTTTGGTTTGGTTTGTGATGTTGTGTATTACCTGAAAATAAGCGTTTTAAACAGCTAATAAAAGGGATAACCTCAAAGTAAGCTAATGTTTTGACAAATCGACCAGCATCCCATTGGGAGCGATTATTCTCAGTCATCATCCCCTCCTGTACTATTTATTTTTTTCAGTGTACCGAATTTGGCAACGGGGATGAATCCGCTATAGCGGATCGTCTTGCGGTGCAACCTAGATTAGGTTTAGGGGGATACCAATATCATTGTCGGGGCGGGTTTAGGAATTCAATGTGGCTGATTGAATCCGGCGCACGCCATGCGCCCCTACAATTTCTGGATCTACTTACGATTCAATCACTGGCGGTAATAGCTCAGAAACTGTAATCGTACAACTGGGAAATTGCAACGGCGAAACACTCGCATCTTCTGCCAGAATTACTTCACTTTGATAACCGTCTGGAGTGGGTTGACGAAAAACGTGCAGTTGTCGATGTTTAAGATCAAGTACCCAATAGTCAGCAATTCCGGATTGGGCATAATCCCTCGCTTTTATTTGACAATCGATTTGCAGGCTAGTATCTGCTACTTCGATAATCAGATAAATATCGGATGCTAAGGGATGATGGTCAGCATAGTCTAGGGGATCAACTCTGACGATAGCAACATCGGGTTCGGGTTCCGAGCGATCATTTAATTGAATCGGAAGTTGTTTCTGGATCAGCACTTGCTCTGTCAAACGGTGACTAAATACCCGATCCGTGCGTCTAATTGACGCCGCATGAGGACTTCCTTGGGGACTCATTTTTTTAATAATCTGTCCTGCAATTAATTCAACCGATTCATCGGGCTGCAAAATGCCCACTTCAGCCATTCGATGGTACTCTTCAATAGTCCACAAGCGCAGTTTGACGGGGGGTTGAGTTTTCGGCATAACTTTTATTGCTGAGATTGACCCATGGTTATCAATAATTTGAGGATTCATCGTTTATTGTACTCACTTCTCTCCCAGCCAGCCATATCGTTTACTGTGCCTTGATGGATACTTGGTATTGAGCTTCTCGAAATACTCATCGGTCACGGTTTCAGTTCCAGAGTTGACAATCACGGATTTTCCGGTAGTTTAGTATAAAATGCTCGAATCTGGACTTGTGCGCCCTAAGCTGCATCCAGAATAATGTTTAAGCTGAATAGATTTAGCTGTGAGTTCTAAGAATTTACCGGAAACCACTGCCTACGTTCGGATTACCCAGCACTCTTGGCAACGGGGCAAAATCGAGGGAGAAGTTCAAGCGGCTGCTTATGAGTGGCAGTTTCAATGGCGTTTCCGTCAAGGTCAGTTAGTCGTCAGACCTGCTTTGGGACGTGCTTTAATTCAAGAACCACTGGGTCGATTTTTAGAACGTTGCGATTACCAGTTGGAACCAGGAGGAGATTATGCGTTTACTATTCGGGCGGAATTATAGCGCTACGCGCTCGGCAATGGGCAATGGGCAACACCTCGACTTCGCTCGGTGTGTCATAGGCAATAGTGAAGACAAAAGCTTACCTGACAAGGGATTGAGCGTATTTGAATTTTTCTTTTATGTCCTAACCTTAGTGCGTAGTGCTATATAAACGTTTTAGGCTTGAAACCATTGCCCATTGCCCATTGCCTATTCCCTCTCCCCACCACAAGACTTATTCAGTAGCCCCTCACTATTATCATTTCTGAACTCGCCCAGATGTGACTAAACCCGCCCTGACCTAATTTTTAGGTCTGAGTTTGTAGGGGCGGGTTTAGGGACTTTGGTATCGCTATTGATGATAACGTTTGTTCAAAACCCGCCCTGACCCAATTTTTAGGTCTGAGTTTGTAAATAACGCTCAATCAGTAAGATAGCAACAATATCATCAATCGGTCGAGGTGGCTGGCGCATCCCTTGGGGAATCAGGCGTTGGAGTCCTTTGGGGGGATACATTTGCCAATAGCGATCGCGGGCTTCTAGGGTACTATAGCGTTCATCGACTAAGACAATGGGAACCGTGGCGGAAATGGCTTCACGAATTTTCCCTTGCCATTGCTTCGAGGTGGTTTGGTTCCCCATGACAATTGTCTCAATGGAAAACTGCTGAGATAACTTTTTAATGGTTGCGATCGCCTGATCGGATGGTATCACTTGATGATAGGAAATCTCTTGGTCTTTGCCTTTCACGGCTAAACCACATTTATCTCGTCCTGGGTCAAACCCTAATATCATAATTAGTCATTGGTCATTTGTCATTTGTCATTTGTCTGTCCTATCACATTGAGGTTCGATATTTTTCCAATAATTCTGGCAGGTAATCATACCCATCTACCCCAATTAAAGGAATAATTTTTGACCGTTGCTGCTGGAGGATTTCTTGGAATATTTTTCCTCCCAATTGCCCTTGCAAAATCGTCAGTAATCCCACGGCTTTGCGCCAGTCTTCCGTACCAATCTGCTCCAATAAATATCCGCCCAAGCTGCCTGTATAAATCGTTTTAATCCAGTTTTGTAACTGATAGTAGGCTTGCGCTAGATAGGCTAAGTTGAGTCCCTGCAAATACAAATCTCCAGAAAATTGTGCGGCTTGCCACCCTTGTTCTAAATAGGTAATCGCCTCTTGGGGTTGTTGCATAACCACATAAGCAATCCCTAAACTACATAAACACAGGGCTTGACTTTGGCGATCGCCTAATCGTTCTAATAATTGCCGCCCTTGTTCCAGGAAAGTAATGGCGCTTTCGTAGACATCAGGATCAAGGGCTTGCTGTTGGGCTTGAAAGACTTCACTATAGCCTAAATTCGCTAAGGCGTTGGCTTCGCCTAATTTATCCCCGGCTTGCCGTGCTAAGATTAATGCCCGTTGGCTATAATTAATCGCCTCGGCATAATTTTTCTGTGCCACACAGATTCGGCTTAAATGATTGTAATTAGCAATCTCACACACGCGATCGCTCGCTGAACGGGCAATCTCTAAAGCTTGCTCATGGAATTGGATCGCCCGATTATATCGACCTTGCGCCCGTTGGGAATAGCCTAATAACGTAAGAATTCGCGCTTTCTCTTCGGTTCCCTCGACGCGCCGCAAGGGTTCATCCAGGTAATCCATCGCATTCCGCAGATAATTCCCACTTAAGGAGGCAAAAACACCGCCATATAAAGGAAAATACTCCCGTTGGGCAAACGTGCGGAGAATTTGCAACGTCGCCTGAAAACAACTATCGATCAAGCGTTCTCGTTGGGGAACCGTTGCTTGATTTAAGGCAAGGGCAAGTTGTGACCAAATTACCGCAAATACGATAAAGGTGGAAATCGAGAGTCTCGCCCCCATTTTGGAGTTATAGACTCGTTGATCAAACCACTTAACTAACCGACGTTGTAACCATTGCAGAACAACGGTTAATTCTACCCAAGCATCCAGTTCTAAGGTTGGCTGTTGGCGAATCCATGCATCGAGAGGTTGATTATACGCCAGCGCTTGGAACAATGACTTAGGTAGAGGACGATTCACCTTTTTTGCCCAGAGTCCCCAAGGTCCTCGTTGTTCAGCGAGTTCCTCAAATCCCAAGGAACCCTGACTTTGCTCATAAATCCAGCTAACTAAATCATTTTCCAAGTTTCCCCAAGCGGCTAACCCCCCAGTAATTCCTTTGGCTAACTGTTCAAGTTCCTTAGCACGTTCGGAGTCGGAACTGGTGGATGCTTCTTGCTGAAGGGTTTTAGCTAATTGAGCCAACTGAGATAGATTCAGGACAGGTTCTCGATTCGGATCGATCGCCCGTAGCCAAGCGCTCAACCGTTCACTCTGATCAGCTTGGGTAATTCCTTGGGTAGCCGTTGCGATCGCCGCAGACACCTGATTTTCCTGCTGTACTCGTTCCCATTCACTACTAATCATATTCAGCGCCCTCTGCGCCCGTATCGCTTTAGCCTGTTTGAGTTCACTCGCCGGATTATCGATTTCCTCCTGAGTGCTGCTATGACGTTCATCCAGACAGCGTTCAAACATTTCCCCGGTTCCACTACTGACACCTGACGCCAGCGTTTGGTAAACCTGTCGCTTGGAGCGGATTTTTCCTTTCAGCGTCGCGGCGACAATTTCATCAATCAGTTGAAAACAGCGATCGCGTAACGGTAAAGAGTCTGTCATCGTGTTTTGTTCTCAAAACTTACGTTAATATCCTAGACTTGGGCTAACCTATGTTAATATGCATCCCTCAAATCAAAGCGTTGTGTAGAAGCTAGAATTGAGCCACAGCCTACCTCACACGTCTTTTCACCACAGAGACAACCATGCGTACCCTGTCCCTCCCCTATCCCGACGACTTACTCATTACATCTGGTAAATCACCCCAAGCCTTAGAAGCTGAACTGATCTTCTTGCTCACCGTTAAACTGTTCGAGTTACGTCGGCTATCTCTGGGCAAAGCTGCTGACTTTTGCAACATGAACAAACTGCAATTTATGTACGAACTTGGACGATTGCAAGTCCCAGTAATCAACCTGGACGATGACCAAATTGCCGACGAATTACGGGATGACTAACGCCGCAATCATCGCTGATAGCAGTCCGCTTATTTCCCTAGCCATCATTATATCCGAGCCAGCCTTATTGAGGCGGTACTACACGATGTTGGATAAATTTTATAGATACACTTTTAGAAGGATTAAAAGCCATTGAGGAGTTTAGTTGGAGTTTAGGATAAACGGCTCTTCCATATCTGTTATGCTAAAGTATAATTAACGAATAGATTGAATATCTAAATTCCAAGAGAGTGAGGTTCAGTTGAAATTGCTAATCCATCCGAAAATATTAGCCAGAAAAACTTAAAACATATCAGCAAGCATTTGCCAGACTTCCAAGTTCATGAACCCTCTATAACTCTTGATGATGTTCTCCAAATTGGTCAGCAAATTGCGAGTTGTCCAGAAAACTTAATTGGCAATCCGGGAGGCAGACAAATTTTTGAGCAATATGTAAATTTAGGAGGACAGCAAATTAGAGTTCGAGTTGTTCTCAATTCTTTAGGTCGGTTACGTTCTGTACATATTAGGGATAGGTAAAAACGATGAAAATTGAATGGAAACTCGATGAAGAAGGCGGCATCGATCCCATAGATCCAGTGGGCGATATTTCGATTAGCGATGGCGAGAGAACAATTCAAGAAGAATCGACTTATTTAGATTCTTGGTTTGATGCCTTGATTGCAGTAGGTAAAGCAATAAAATCAGGAAATAATTTGGCTGTTGAGATAGCAGAAGAACCCTATAATTTGAAGCTTGAATTAGTGTCGTCAGGAGCTGAAATCTCCTATAAAAACAAAACAATTTTAGTAAATAAAGTCGATGAATTTATTGAAGTTATCAGGCAATCAGCAACAGGTTTTGTCTTGAAACTAAACAACAGGCAATAAATAGAATCTGCCAAGAACTCAAGTTCTTGGCTAAAAGCTAAAACCCGTTAAAACGGGTTCATAAGTAGCCAGCTAAAGGAAGCTTTAGCTTTGACGCATAAATTTATTTCCTGGCTATATAAGTCAGCGACATTCCACCGAAACTACTGTGAAGTAGGCAAGAGCAACGGACGATAATATAAGTGCATTAACGGGGACCCGCTTCAATCGCAGAATTAGCAATGTTGACCATTATCGCTTCGGCTTGATTGACATCTGTACCCATCCCTTTTAAGGCAATTCGATAATGGGTATCTTGCCACACCCATTCAATCACCGCTGGCGTACAAATACTCTGACATCGACTTGGTGTAAAGTATCCCCAGATTCCATTGGTGAGGGGAATTTTTTTAATGAATCCATCGTCAGGAGAATACTGTGAATTCACTGGCGTGGCGCTAAATGCACCTACAGTACAATCAGGCATTCCATTGCAGTTTTGCTTTAAGTTTAAGGCAATACTATAGGTATTGGGTGACCTAAAACTATTCACATAAATCCGCTGTTTAAACTCCGGCATTTGGCTAGGTAATAAAATTAAGGTATCGGTTTGTTGCTGGAGTTGCGGTAAGACAGGGGTGAATAGATTCGCTACCGGAGGTTGTTCGGAGGGTGTATTCGGATTAGCGCGATCGCGATTAATTAACCGTCGCGCCGTCTGACGAGGAATCCCATAGCTAGCCAGGGTGCTGGGAGTAAATGGAGTTTGAGTTGACGCGATCGCGTGCCATTGATTATTCTGATTAAACACAACCGTCTCTCCAGCCACATTGTCCCAAAACCAGTGCGCGATCGCATAATTTTCAACAACTGTAATTTGAGTAACTTCTGGAGACAACCGAAACCCATTACCCCTTTCCCATAAATCCAGGAGTACAACTTTCCGAATCACTCCCGTATCATCTGCTACAGCAGGAGTTGCTTCTGTCAATATTGTCAGCACCGGATAACTAGCCAATAGAATCAGGCTGGCGATGTACCCAAATCCAAAACTAACCTTCATAATTCCCTGTCATAAAAAGATTTGTAGTTGCGCTTGTAGTTGCGCTTGTAGTTGCGCTTTAGCGCCGATCAAACTCACGCATCTACTAATATAGAACTATTCCTATCATAACTCCCATAGCATACAACCATGGAGCCAAACTTAACCCTAATTGCCAGAGGACTCTCTCCACTTCTCGCACCCGTTAGTCGTCAGGTAGGAAAGCATCTCATTGGTGAAGAAATCCTAGAACGCCGGAAACTCAATGAAACAGCCTTACAACCCATTCTCCAAAAAGCCGCTGAGACAGTATCAGAACGAATCCAATGTTATGAACCCGCAGAGATTGACCAAATTTGCTTGTTTCTGGAATCTCCACCCGCCGAAACCATCGTCCGTCAAATTTACGCCGCCAAACTTTCAGATAATCCGCAAACTAATTTTGAACTGATCCGTCAGGAATGGTTAGCCGCCTTCTCCCACTATACCAACATCCCAGAATCTGAACTACAAGACGCAGCAAATCCTATTTTAGATGACCTGATTGAGGGATGTGAAGAAGCGCTACAAATCGCCATTGATCAGGGTAGACTCTCCGCGCATGAGGCAAAATCAGCATTCCGTTATCAAATCGTGCGGGATGAACTGGCGACAATTCAAAAAATGCTTAACCTATTGACAGCGCCACAAAAACCCGATATTAAAGCAATTCTTGAATTTGAGGAAAACTATCGTCAGCAAGTTGGTGAACGCCACAAATATATTATTCCTCCCGACTTCGATAAGGCACAGAAACTACCCATCAATCGCCTATATGTTTGTCCCAACTTTATCCCAACCCCCACCAAACAAACCAATCAACCAGAATCCCTAAAAATTACAGTCTTTCTCGCTAGCATTTACCGCGTTGTCCTGCTGGGAAATCCGGGTGGCGGTAAATCCACCTTTACCCAAAAAATTGCCCATGTTTTGGCAACCTGTTATTCAGAACGCCCCTTTGCGGGTAGACAAGTTACACCAATCCTGGTTATCCTGCGGGATTATGGCGCAAAGAAAAAACAACTCAACTGCTCCATCGTACAATATATCGAAACAAAGGCGAATTCTGATTATCAAACACCGCCACCGTCTGGAGCCTTTGACTATTTACTATTGACGGGTCGAGTTGTAGTTATTTTTGATGGATTAGACGAACTGCTGGATACTAGCTATCGCCGGGAAATTAGCAGCGATATTGAATTATTTTGTAATCTTTATCCCTCAGTACCTGTGCTAGTGACATCCAGAGAAGTGGGTTATGATCAAGCACCTCTTGATCCAGAAAAATTTGAGGTTTTTCGGCTGGCTCCCTTTGATGAAAATCAAGTCAGAGAATATGTCAAAACATGGTTTAAGGTCAACGAGGAACCCGAACAAAAGGGAGAAGCCTTTCTCAACGAGAGCCAATTTGTCTCCGATTTGCGTTCTAACCCGCTGATGTTGGCGTTGATGTGTAATCTCTATCGGCGCGAAGGTTACATTCCCAGAAATCGCCCGAAGGTGTATGAAAAATGTGCTGAGATGTTATTTGAGAAGTGGGATCAACATCGAGATATTCCGGTTGAGTTTAGCTTTGAGGATAATATTCGACCAGCGATTGCATATCTGGCGTATTGGCTTTACGCGGATGAAGGTTTACAGGGAGGCGTAACCGAACGCCAGCTTATTGCTAAACTCTCTGAGTATTTGTTAGAACGTCGTTTTGATAACCGTGATCAAGCAGAAAGGGCGGCGCGTGAGTTTATCCAATTCTGTCGGGGACGGGCATGGGTATTTACGGGAATAGGAACAACGGCAGATGGAGAGGAACTTTATCAATTTAATCATCGTACTTTTCTCGAATATTTTACCGCGCTCTATTTGTTTAGAACTCAGGAGACAGCTAAAGAATTAGCCGAGTTTCTTTTGCCCAAGATTTCTAAGAGAGAATGGGATGTTGTCGCACAATTGGTTTTTCAAATAAAAAGCAAGGAATCGGAAGATGCTGGCGATAAATTACTCACCACTGTCCTTTATGCTGTTCGTGAGGCTGAAGCAGAGGAAGTATTAGAATTACTATATTTTGCAGCACGATGTTTAGAGTTTATGGTTCCTAGTCCAAAGGTGACTCGGAAGATTACTACAGCTTGTATTGAATGCTTACTAGATTGGGGAATTAAACAGATAAATTTAGATGATTATACAAACGGAATTAGCATAAGCTATATAGGCTTTGGAGAGACTCTATTGCTTCTCAATACTGCAACTGAAAATCGTGAAACTATTGCAGATAATTTAGGAAGATTACTGATTGAAAGATTCAAGAGCAGTAGTGAACGTGAAGCCATTGTGGTTTTTGCAATCAGCTCCCATGTTTGGAAAAGTGTTTTTCCGAAAATAGTCGAGGCGTGTTCTGAGTGTATAGAGGTACTTTATACCAAATATTTTTGTCCTTGTTATTTAGCTTGGCAACAAGGAAAAGTGTCTCTTGAAACCTTGATTAATTGGCATGGTGCAAATAGCATTTTTATAGATAGCAGTTTGTGTGATCCAATTTTTGATCTAGTTCCAGATTACTGGAGTTCTGTTGCTGCATATTTAATTCATTCCGTGAATAATTACTGGAACTTGTCTGACGAAACAACAGAGATTGAAAACCAGGTAGATGACTTAATAGAAATAGGTAAAATTTTGCTTGCGTCTTCACCACCTTGGATTAGTGGCGAGCAATACGACACAGAAATATTATTGCAAATTAATCATTTTTATGGAATTTCTTTGCAGAAGTATCAAAATCAAAGTCCAGATACCATATTCGGAGTCTTTGCCTTATTGTCTACAACATTAGAATTGGCTCAAAGAGCGTACCAAAATTACGTTCCTTCTTCTATTGCTCATCTTCCAGAAAATGATTGGTATTTCTTGGGTGGTATCCGCTGGGTATTAATTGCACGATTTCAGCCAGTAGGCGACGATAAAGTACAAGCCGAAATGGATCAATGTGGCTTCTCACCTGAACAACAAGACATTATTTGGCGGTGGATACGACAAGAAATCAATCTTGTCGCAAATACCACAGACGAAGAGATTTGTTAAATTCTCACGGTGTCTAGCAATTCAGCTTATAAGATTTGTGTATTCTTTGTCCTCACAAATCAGCTAGTCTAAATTCCTTGTCCTTTCAGATTGTAGAGACGTTTCATGCAACGTCTCTACACTGTTTTTGGGGTTTACCAAAAAGCTTTAATATAGGGCGACCCGAATAAATTGAGTGGATTTGAGTTGTTCATTGATGTAAGCGGGTCGCCCCTACATGCCCAATTTGATGCAAGCATTGATTTAAAATTAAACCCTGAACTAAAGTTCGGGCTAAAAGCTAAAACCCGTTAAAACGGGTTCAAAGATACCTGCTGAGGAGTTCAAACTCCGGGCAATTTAGTTCAAGTCTATTAAAATGGACTAAAATTATTATTCAGTCAGCTTTAGCTGACTTGAGCTTTTGGTTCCTTGGGTTTGAACCCAAGGCTGTTTAACTTTGGTTCCTTAGATTTGAACCCAAGGCGGTTTAACGCGAGTGGATTGCTCAAAACAGATATAGTATGTTAGGTCTGTACTGAAAACTATTTTTAGCTTAAAAGCGTGGAAAAGGGTATATTTTTTAGTATCTGTCTGGGATTAATGGGTTGGGTGGCTCAACCGACTTTGGCGTTACCTCCCCCAGATGATCTCCCCGAAGAGGTGTTGAGAACCGAGATAATCACCGAAGCGCGATCGCCTATCGATGGGGAACCCCTTACCGCCGCCGAATACGCCCAACTTAAAGCTGAATTAGCCCAGCGAGGAACGACTCCGGAACTCGCTCCTGAGATCCGGCACAATGTTTTTCTGCTGCAACTGCTTGATCTGTGGCGGACAGTCACACCGTTTTAGCCGAAGCAAAAAACGCCGGAAGCCTCACCCTGTCCTCAAGGATAGCGCTGGATACATTACCCAATCGACAGGCTATAATCCGTTGTTATACCCCAATTTCCCCCAAATGTGTAGAAAAAATCAAAAAAGTATATAAATATTAAGATTATTTAACACCCATTTTTCATTCACTGAAGTAGATACCTTGAATTTTCCCATGATTGCCCCTGAACAGATTGACCGAATTGTCTGGAATCAACATCACGACCCCTTTGAGATACTGGGTCCACACCGATTAGAACAGGATGGAAAGACCACCTGGGCAGTGCGGGTGTATTTCCCCAATGCTGACGCTGTGTGGGTTGTGCTACCAGAACAACGCCAAGACTATCCGATGCAATCAGTGCATCATCCTCACTTTTTTGAATGCCAGATTGATATCGAAGAACTGGCAAACTACCAGTTACGCCTCAAAGAAGGCGAACACGAGCGGGTGATCTACGATCCTTATGCCTTCCGTTCGCCCCGCTTAACCGACTTGGATCGGCATCTATTTGCCGAAGGGAATCATCATCGCATCTACGAAAAACTAGGAGCCCATCCCACGGAAATAGATGGAGTTCAGGGTGTCTACTTTGCAGTTTGGGCTCCGAATGCTCGCAACGCTTCGGTTTTAGGGGATTTTAACCACTGGGATGGGCGCAAGCACCAAATGCGGAAGGGTGACACGGGAATTTGGGAACTGTTTATCCCCGAAGTGGCAGTTGGCGACCATTACAAGTATGAAATCAAAAACTATGATGGGCATATTTACGAAAAATCTGACCCTTATGGTTTCCGCCAAGAAATCCGCCCCAAAACCGCCTCGATTGTTGCCGATCTTGATACCTACACCTGGAATGATCAGAACTGGATGGAGCAGCGCCGTCATACCGATACGCTGACTCAGCCAATTTCTATCTATGAAATGCATTTAGGCTCGTGGCTGCATGGTTCTTCAGGCGAACCCGCCATCGGTGCGGATGGCAAGCCTGAACCCGTGGTTATGGTGTCTGATCTCAAACCGGGAGCGCGATTTCTCACCTATCGGGAATTGGCGGATCGCTTAATTCCTTATGTTAAAGATTTGGGTTTTACCCATATTGAGTTACTCCCCGTCGCCGAACATCCCTTTGATGGTTCGTGGGGGTATCAGGTAACCGGATACTTCGCCTGCACCTCTCGCTATGGCACACCTGACGATTTCATGTATTTTGTGGATCAGTGTCACCAGAACGGGATTGGCGTGATTGTGGACTGGGTACCGGGTCATTTTCCCAAAGATGGTCACGGTTTAGCCTTCTTTGATGGCACTCACCTGTATGAACATGCTGACCCCCGCAAGGGTGAACATAAAGAGTGGGGAACCTTAGTTTTCAACTATAACCGCAACGAAGTCCGTAACTTCCTGGTATCCAACGCCCTGTTCTGGTTTGACAAATACCACATCGATGGAATTCGCGTGGATGCTGTCGCCTCGATGCTGTACCTGGACTATTGTCGTCAACCGGGAGAATGGGTGACGAACCAGTATGGGGGAAGGGAGAACATTGAAGCCGCCGATTTCCTGCGACAGGCGAATCATGTAATCTTTAGCTATTTTCCTGGTATCCTCTCCATTGCCGAAGAGTCAACGGATTGGCCCATGGTGTCTTGGCCCACCTACGTTGGCGGATTAGGCTTTAATTTGAAGTGGAACATGGGGTGGATGCACGACATGCTGGATTATTTCCACATGGACCCTTGGTTCCGCCAGTTCCACCAGAATAATATTACCTTCAGTATGTGGTATCACCATGCTGAAAACTATATGCTGGCGTTGTCTCACGATGAGATTGTGCATGGTAAGAGTAATATGCTGGGCAAAATGCCTGGGGATGAGTGGCAAAAGTTTGCCAATGTCCGTTGCTTATTTACCTATATGTTCACTCATCCCGGCAAGAAAACCCTGTTTATGAGCATGGAGTTCGGTCAGTGGAGTGAGTGGAATGTCTGGGGCGATTTAGAATGGCAGTTACTGCAATACGAACCCCATCAGCAGTTGAAGCTGTTTATGGCTGACCTGAATCAGCTCTATCGACGAGAATCTGCTCTCTATACCCAAGATTATGCTGAAGCTGGGTTTGAATGGATTGATTGTAGTGACAATCGCCATAGCGTGGTGGCATTTATCCGCCGTGCTAAGGATTCTGAAGAGTTTGTTATCACGGTTTGCAATTTCACACCTCAGCCCCATAGCCATTATCGGATCGGGGTTCCAGAAATGGGCTTCTACACGGAACTGTTTAACAGTGATGCTCGCGAGTATGGTGGGAGTAATATGGGGAATTTGGGCGGTAAGTGGACGGATGAATGGTGGTTCCACAATCAACCCTATTCTCTGGACTTGTGCTTACCTCCCCTGGGTGTGTTGATTCTCAAGCTCAATCGGGAGAAGACAGTCGCCGCCCTGGGATCAGAGCAGTCTTGATTAGACCGAAAAATTGGGTTCAGGCTCCTGGTTAGTTGAAAGTCTCCCGTCGGGTTGATGACGGGAGATTGGTTGCACCATAACCAGGTTGCCCAAGGGAATCTAACCGAATAGAGGAAATCATTGGTTACAATGGTCGATATTAGTGGTCGTTAAGATGCTGATAGCTATAGAAGGCGTAGGTATCAAATAAGGCTGCCACAAAGCTACAGGTCAAGCTAATCACGAGCAGCCCTTCCACGGAACAGCCGTTCCCAAAAATCGCCAGAAACTGTAACAAATCGTTTGCGCCTGTTTGACCAAGGGTTTCCAAGCCAGGAACCCAGCTCATGGTGCATAGAAAGGCGAAAAATCCCAAGAAGAGGACAACGGGAGCAATAAAGCTGAGTAGGGCGGTTAAAGCAAGGGAACGAATCAATGTAGGTAGAGTAGTCATAAAATAATTAGCTCGTTATGGCAAGTGAGTGAACAGAACGTTAGCGTCGCCGTTAATCGGCGCTCTGTATATCAGAATAGGCGCGATCGCCGCCAATAAACGAAATTGTCAGAAATCTTAAATCTTCATTAAGAATCTTGGTAAAACTCCGTAAATTTTACCAAGCAGACAAGGATAAAGTAGAGTATATCGCCCTTTCGGGTGATGTCAATCCACTTCAATGTTGAGTACATCGGCGGGTATTTGGTTGATCAGATAACCACGGGATGGTTTTTGTTGGTCAAGGGATTGACAAGGGGGAGGAGAGGGGGGATGGAACCAGAGGTGATCAAATTCGTTCCAGAGGCGTTGTAACTGTAAATTAATCGCACTGTCGGCTAAAATGCCCATGACGACCTGATTGATACCCAGTAAGTCGGGTAAATCACCCCTAACATAAATTTTGCCACTCATTACCGCCGCATCCAATGTCACAGCACCCGTAATGATATCTCTCAGGGTTTCAGCATCGCTGCAAAAGTGAACGGGTTGTGGTTCTATCAAGGATTCGATGCGAACCTGCAACGGTTCATCTTCCTGCGCCCACAGTTGCAACTGAGTTCCATCTAGCTCAATCACAGCCGTTTTGCCAGAAACCGTCTGAACCAACCTACGCCATGTCGAATTTCCTTGGCTACGCAGGATTTCTACAAGGCGATATAACCATTGAGCTAATTGTTCGTTATTTGTCATTTGTCATTTGTTGATTGTTCATGGTTCATGGTTCATTGTTCATTGGTAATTCTCTTCCCCTGCTCCCCCTGCTCCCCCTGCTCCCCCTGCTCCCCCTGCTCCCCCTGCTCCCCCAGCTTCCCCTGCTCCCCCTGCTCCCAGACGTGCCATGGCACGTCTCTACATTGCTTCCCCTGCTTCCAGTTACGAATAAGTTGGCATCGGTGGTAAATCCGGTGCTTCCTCCAGGTTGCTCATGTTATCCGCATCAATCTCACCTGTTGTCAGAAAGCGGAAGGTTTCCTGATACAAACTCTTCCAGAAACGATTCGTCATTCCCTGACTCACTTCTGTCGGGTCTACCATAGGATGAGGTACAAGGTCACTCGCTGGATAGAGATAGTAGTGGTGTCCTTTGTCTTTCCCTCCTAATTGGTCAAAGAATCTCTGGTTTGTTTTCAGATCAGCCGCGTCTTCGTTCTCGGTTAATACCAAAAATGTGGGAATAGTCTTTAACGCTTCTCGGTTTTTGTCACTACGAACAAAGGCACCAAAACGGTTAGCAGCAGTTAAACAGCCAACCGGAAAACTAACATTTTGTTCCCAAGAAAATTCCCTCAAGTCTAAGGGACCTGTGAGGTTAATGTAACGCTCATTAACTTCATTAGATACTTCCAAAAGCGGAGCATAAGCCACCACCTTTTTAATGCGATCCGGTCGGGACGCCGCCAGTCCTAGGGCAACAGCACCCCCCACAGAAAGTCCCAGGGTATAAATTGGTCCTGGCATCGCATCCAGTTCTGCCAGACGTTTCTGGGCATTGGTCAAATAATTCAGATGGGACGATGTGAAATAGCGCTCAAAATCAGGGTCATTGGGTCGCTCAATTGCCAATGCCATATCCAATAGCTGGGGTGCCATTTTGATGATCCGACCAATCAGCGCCATCTTCTGAAACGTTGTCAATCGTTGAAATTGCTTTAGCGATTTATTATCACGATTGGACAAGAAAAGATCTAAAACGGCATCTTTTCGGGCTTCTTCCCGTAGAGGATCACGAAATTCTGGCTTGAGGTCAACTTGGGGCCAATAATTATCAGGTGGCATAAACCCATGACCCGCTAAAGGAATTTGATAGATATTAAACCCGTTGCGAAAGAGATAGTCACCCACCAGGAACATTTGCATCGGTTTGGCAGAAAAGCCATGAAAAATCATCACTGTTCCATGAATTGATTCTCCCGGTTCATGCATTTGATAAAAAGGAGCCACTCCTTCCCGTTTGTCTGGATGATAGAACCAGGAAATGTAATAATCTTCAATCGCTTTTTTGGTTTGAGCGATTTGATCAGCCGTTGGAGTAATCATGATGTTTCAGTTTAGAATGTTGATAACTAGGTGGACACAATTAATGTGAACGGTTGAGATTAGGGAACAGGGAACACCTCGACTTACCTCGACTTGCCTCGACTTCGCTCGGCAACACGCTCGGTAACACGCTCGGTGTGGAACAGGGAACAGGGAACAGTAAGGGTTTGAGTAACATTCGCAGAACTTAACATAGTTCGGTTTATTTCCACCGACCTACTTGATTTTTTTCTATGGATTGTATGTTACCCATAATAAAGTTAGAGGAGTGTCTATTGCTCTCCGTGTTTATCTAATAAAGCCTTGAATTTTTCCAGATTTGTAGGTCGGTAGTCAAAAAGTTTTTGCCACCGTTCTTTAACACTCTCATGTAGCTCATTAAAGTCATCACTTACTGTGCGGGTTATCTGTCCAGTTTTGAATGTTAATCGACCGATCAAACTCTGCGGTTCATTGCTGAACATGATAGTTGGGTCAGGGTGAATACCATATTCGATGACGGTTGGATCAAGTTCCAATCCCAGACGTTGTTGTTGACGCAATTGCTCAATGGATTCAATCATCCACAGCAACGCTCCATCGGATAAACCAGCTTGTTCTTGAGAGCCACCGCCCACTGAGCCATGAACACCGGGAAACCAAACTTGACGCAGGAATTGATCCACAGCCTGACCCTTATATTCGCTCCTGCGGCTTATCTCCATGGGGGTAACGTTGAAAACCTCACGCTGCTCATCAATAGCAACAGCATGTAGGGCATTCTTAATAATAGGACTCAATGAGGTATCGTGGAAGGCGTATTTCTGGTTAATCTTTTGGTCGAAGGAGAGAAAAGCTGATAAATCAGGTATGCCAAGGGCACCGACGGTGTCCCAGCAACCAAGAAGCGTAATCGGAACTTGCTTGGCGTTATTGTCTTGGCGAAACTTTTCCATCTTGTAGGAATCGGGTTTATCTTCACTCTTACGGGAGCGATAGTTCTCGTAAGCTTCAGGAGCTTTGCGAATCTTTTCTCGCGGTAATAGTCCTGAATTAAAGATCATTCCCGCTAAACTGCGAACCGTATAAGCGCCACGGCTGAAACCGAACAAATAAATTTCATCCCCAGGTTCATAGTTTAAGCAAAGAAAGCGATAGCAATCTTGTATGTTTCGATCAATTCCTTTACCAAACGCGCCACCAACAATCTTAGCGACTGGATTCTCTGTACCTACTCCCTCATCATAAAAAACGATTTGGGGAATAGTTTGACTACAGGTTGCTTTAACCGCTTGGGCAATTTTAACCACATTTGTGGGATAAGGACTCGTTAGTTTTTGCCAGGTTCCATCACAACAAACAACCAGACGCTTCATTAATTATCCTACTCCTAAAAAAACTGAATTGGCATAAACGGTAGATTCTCCCTTGGCTATAGTGACTAATTTAAGGATCTAAAATGAACCAGGTTAGCGCAACTGAAGCAATCAGCAACCCGACTAACACTAAATTTCCCAGTAATGAAGGGGGTTGACGAATATTTTGTCGTTTGACCAGCAAAGAGACTCCCCCCTGATTATCCGCCAGTAGGTCATCACTGATAAAAAAGCTGACCTCACTGCCAAATTTTAGGGTAAATGAGGTGTTTTTTGCTTTAGAGCGAGCGAGTTCTGGTGTTGCATATACACCTGTCGTGGGTACACTAACGATAAATTCACTGGAGGTTATGTAGTATTCATTGAGCCATCCAGTAGTACAATTTTCGCCATTTTCTTCACATTCATAGACGAAACTCCAGCGACTCCAGGCATCATACATTCCACCTTGAGATTGATCAATAAACTGAACCTCATAAGTGCCAGGTTTCAAATATTTGATGACGGGGTTATTCTTGTTGTTAACTCGCGCATCAATATTAATAATTGTCACATCACGAGAACGAGTCAAAAGGGATTGCCCGGATTGAGCTTGATTGGTCATAGTTCACCCTCTATAAATGCTGCAAATAGTTGCTTAAAAGACAGTTTAGCTTAATGAATCACTAACACTTAAGTTTCTATAATGTCTGATGAGTTCCCCCTAAGCCAACATTCGTTTGTGTTTCTTAATGAAACCTGTTCAGAATTTATGTAGCTACGCTATCTATAGTGGCAATGGTGCGTTACGCTACGCTAACGCACCCTACGTATACAGCATTTGCGAAAATGCTGAACGGCTGATTTTCCCCTAGTGAAAGAAGGCAGAAATAACTGAACAATTAACATCTCCCCCAGCTCCCCTGAGTCAGGGGAGGACAGGGATAGAGTGATCACGTTTCGTTGGCAAATGCTATATAAGCACTACCCGCATAAGGACACCCTTGAGCATCTGCATTATGCGCCCCGGTGATGATCACACTCTGACTCAGAGCAACGGTATACCCAAACCCGTCTTGTGGTTGCACCTCTGGGGAGTATAATTTCTGTTTTTGCTGCCATGTCCCCTGATTGAGTTGGAAAATGTAGGCGCTTCCGGCATCAGAAGTCCCGACGACAGCCACTTGTCCCTGAATGGCGACAGAACAGCCGAAGCCATGGCGACGCTGTAAGTCATCGGGTTGCAGCTTCTGTTTTTGTTGCCACACCCCGTTTTCCTGTTGGAAAATGTAGGCAGCGCCAGTATCGGGATACCGTTGGGCATCAACACCATAGGCACCGACAATCGCCACCTCGCCACTGATCGCGATCGCATTCCCAAAATTATCCCCATATTGTAAGTCAGCAGGTTGCAGTTTCTGTTTTTGTTGCCACACCCCGTTCTCTAACTGGAAAATATAGGCACTCCCGGCAAATTGACTGCCATCTGTCTTGGCAAGACGCGCCCCGACGATCGCGGTTTCCCCACTAATCGCCACTGCACCCCCAAAACCATCCCCGCGCTGTAAGTCATCGGGTTGCAGCTTCTGTGTTTGTTGCCACACCCCGTTCTCTAACTGAAAAATATAGGCACTCCCAGCTTCGGGACGACTTTCAGCGTCTACCGTATAAGCACCGATGATCGCGAAATTGTCACCAATCGCCACCGCACTCCCGAAGCAGTCATTTGCTTGTAAGTCAGCGGGTTGGAGTTTCTGTTTTTCTGTCCACACGCCATTTTCCTGTTGGAAAATATAGGCGCTTCCGGTATTAGGGCGATCGGGCGCATCAGTAAAATAGGCACCGACAATCGCCAGATTTCCATGAATAGCAACCGCATTCCCAAAAACATCTTGATGCCCAAACCCCGACGGTTGCAGTTTCTGTATTTCCGTCCACACGCCGTTTGTGTGTTGGAAAATATAGGCACTGCCCACAGCCGGACAACCATTCACTGGAGCCAAACGCGCCCCAACAATCGCCGTATCTCCACTCATAGCAATAGCGCTGCCAAAGATACCTTTTTCGGGTAAATCTGGGGGTTGTAGCTTTTGTTGAGGCTGCCAGGTGGGGCAGGGTATGACTAACGGCATCCAGGCTTTGACGGAGGTGAACCCAGAATTATTCAGATTTTCAATCACGGCATCCGGAGATGCGCCTTTATATCCGACAATTGACCAAGCCCCCCGAAATTGCAATTCATCAATCAGACGGCTACCGATCGCGCGACAGGCATCTTTGGCAGCTTGGGAGAGATTGACAAAGGCATCATCTTTGAGTGCGATCGCGACAATCTTCCCATCGGGTATCGCTTCAATCTGCTGGGCAAAGACATCCGCAACAGATGCATCCGCAAACAAGTCAAACGAACCACTCGACAGGGGCTTGCCAGTAGCAGGTTCAAACACTACCACATTTAACCCGCGCTGATATCCTCCCTTAATCGGGATCACAGATCCATTCCGGCTAATATGCGTTAAAAAGCCGTACTCTCCAGCCGCCGATGTCGCCGAAATCGTCGCCGTGTTCGCGAAAATGGAGGGAAGCGCAAAGGAACGAGAACAAGTGACGCCATGCTCATCCGATAACGCTTCAGTCGCCGTTCCCGGTGTCGCTCCCTTTTGACCAATCATCGCCCAAGAACTGCGAAATTGCAGATAGTAAACCCAATACGCCCCCAACGCCGCACAAGCATTTTTTGCCCGTTCATCCAGATAGATAGTCCCCTCATCCTTCAGCGCGATCGCCACAATTCGACCAACAGGCAGACTCTCCATCCATTCGGTGAAGGCGATCGCACAACTGGGATCGCCAAAGGTATCAAAGGTGGCGCTACCCAGCTTTTGACCCGTCACTTCATGGATAACTGCCACATTCAGTCCGCGATTGTACGGGTCAAACCCGAATTCTTCGTCATTGACCGTAATCCGAGCCGAATTTCCCTGGTTACCAGCGGCAGACTGAACAGTGATATGGAGATGGGCTTCGTTATGGTTCATTCCTTTGTTCTTCCTTCACCCGCATCTAAAAATTTGGTCATTCGTCATTTGTCATTTGTCATTCGTCATTTGTCAAGTCGGGGCGGGTTTATTTACATCTGGGTGTAACCGAAAAGATAGTAGTGATACTAAGTTGCATTCAAAGATATAACTTTCCCTTCCCCTGCTTCCCCTGCTTCCCCTGCGTCCCCAGCTCCCCCAGCTCCCAGACGCGCCATGGCGCGTCTCTACAACTACGCCTTATGCTTAAGCGCCTCCAGCACGGTGGGCGGAACTTCCAAATAGGTGTACGAATTGTTACGATCCCTTGACACCAAGAACAGCGTATCGCTGTCAGTGGGGATATTGGTCGTCACTCGTACTGTTTCCGAGTCAGCGATAGGGAGCCAGTCCCCACTTGCGGTGACATATCCCAACTCAGCCAGGTAATCCTGATCCGCTGACGGAAAGGTGAGCAGCACATAATTCTCTGAACCCTGACAATCATAGTCCTGGACACAGTGGGAACGATAGCGGTCTGGATCTAAGCTGTCGGAGACATCATATAGACGCAACAACAGTGTTTCTCCCTCTTGACGCTTTAAGGCTTGAATCTGATTGGGCGCCAATTCCCAGTAAGCATAGGCATTTTTGCCACTGTAAGGCACTAAGAAGAGGCGACTTTGAGAGGGACTCGGAGAATGAGACAACCAGGTTCCTTCACCATGACCTATGCTTCCTGGGAGAACATTGCCCGTCCCCAAAATTGGCGTCACCCGCACAGTTTCCGATCGCGTCAATGGTAACCAATAACCTTCGCGGGTCAAGTAACCCAGTTCCACTAAATAATCCCGGTTCTCTGTGGGTAAAGACAACAGTAAATAGTTTTGCTCCCCCTGACATCCAAACTGTTGTAGCATCGGGGGCTGATCCCGCTCTGGATTGGGACTATCAGTGACATCATACAGACGCAGCATCAGCTTTTCTCCCCCTAAACGCTGGAGAGATTGGGCTTGAACGGGGGCAATGTCCCAATAGGTGTAGGCATTTTTGCCGTCATAAGGAACCAAAAATAGGCGACTGTGAGCGGAGGCTGGCGCGTAATATCCTCCGCCGTACCCCGATTGGGGAGGCGGTGTTGTCATCGCCGATGTTGTCGTGGCTGGGTAGGGCGATGGCACAAGCCCAGCTTGTAGGTTGGGAGTGGCGGTGACGGCGGTACTGATGGGAATTGTCGGAGAAACCCGCACCTTATTTGAGGTAGCCAAGAGCAGCCATTCTCCGCCTGGGGTGAGATACCCTAACTCCGCTAAATAATCCCGATTTTCTGCGGGTAGCGTCAACAGGATATAAGGAGGTTGAGGCTCACAGCTAAACTGCTGGAGGAGATAGGGGGGCTGATGGGGCGAAATCAGGCTGTCGGTGACATCATAAAGCCGTACTACCAGATCTTTGCCACCTTGACGCTGGAGATTCTGGATATGGGCTGGGGCTACGTCCCAATAGGTGTATGCGTTTTTGCCATCGTAGGGGACTAGGTGTAAACTGCTGTGGACTGGTGCTGGTGCTGGCGCTGGTGCTGGTGCTGGCGCTGGGGCGGCAACTGGGGGGGGAGGAGGAACAGCCGCGCCTGCTGTGTTTATTGGTTTGCCATTCGTCGCCATCCCCGCCCCGAAAGGACGACGTGCTGGACGTTCATCATCATCGTTGCGATCTTTAAGCAGCCAGACGAGGAAACCGCCACCTAGAAACGAAAGGGCGATCAGTAACGGTACCCACCAGGGGATTAGTCCGGATGGCGTGGCTTGGGCATCGACATCGACCTCATCTACCTCTACAGGTGCGGCGGGTTCGGGCGAATCGGGTGCATTCGGTGCCTGGGCTAACTGGGGTGCGGCGGCGGGTTCTTCGATCGCGTCTTCTGGTTCTGTGGTGGTTTCGGCAACGGCTTCGTCAACCGCCTCCTCATTGGAAGGATCTAAAGCATAGCCGACAAAGGCTTCTACCGCAGGTGTAGCAGGTTCCTTATAGACATAAGACAGGGATTGGGAAAAGGGGTAGCGTTCATCATCGGGAAAGACTTTATGCATGGGGATGATTTTCACATCCTGACGATCAAACACTTGATCCGCGATCGCATACCCAATCCCGCCAGCGTTTTTCCCCAGTTCTTCAATTACGGCATCGGTACTATCTCGATCTACCTGGGTGGTATTGGCTCCGGTTCTAAACGATGCCGCTTTAAACACATCGTACCGTTGAAACGCCCGCCGGGTATCACTATACTCCGGGCGATCAATTAGTTGAATCGGTCCGGGTTCACCCCCAAGTTCTGACCAATCGGTAATTTCACCTCGGAACACCCTGGAAAAGTCCTCAAAGGTAATATCTATTTCACCATACGGACTATTGGGTCCAACGAGAATGGCAATCTTTTGCCGACTTAAGGGAATTTGCACTAATCCTTGTGCCTTTTCTACCGCCGTCAACGGGCGTCCAATCGCCGCCAGATCAATTTCTTCGTTGACTAAGGCTTCTAAGGCGGCGGTACTCCCAGCCGCATTGAGTTGAACATCACTATTGGGATACTGTCGCTCAAAGCGCTCTTTTAAGGCTTGATTTACCTTTGCCATACTGCTAGAACCATCCAGCCGCACGGTTGTCCCACGGGGAACGGATTCTGGTACCTCGAATTCCTCCGGTGAAACCTGAGCCAATACCGGACTCAACCGCAGCGAGGTGAGTCTCAACTGAGGGGAAACCGTTCCTAAGGTGAGAAATAGGATAACGGAAGCGATGAACGCCTCTTTTTTGCCGAACGTCTGCATCATTAGTACCCTTGATTCTAATTGATAAGTTTTTTAGTTAACGTTTAATGGAAGCTCAAGCCGTCTAAATTCGTTTTTTCAGGGTTATGCAATGTCTAGAAATACTGAAAAATTTATGATATCTCATGATCGCTTTTTAATCTAGCTAGTTTGGAAAAATTCATATTTCTTTAGACTCAACAAGAGCAAATGGATAAGTTTTGAATTGACTCCTAACTCAGTTCCGAAACCGAGGCATTCTCTCACCAAACTCGAACTCCCACGGATCGATCATGACTCAACTGTTCTATGGCTGAACCTGCTGATGTATCTTTATATCCCACAATCGCCCAAGAACTGCGGAATTGCAGATGGCGAATCAAGCGACTACCAAGGGCTTCACAAGCTTGTTTTGCCCGTTCGGAAAGATTGACGAAGGCATCATCTTTGACAGCAATGGCAATACCGTGATCTGGGGAACAATCTTCAATCAGTTGGGCAAAGGCTTCGGCATTATCCGGATTAGCAAACAAATCAAAGGAACGACTGAATACTTGCGTTTTATTGTCCCGGTCAAAGACAACAACATTCAATCCCCGTTGATATCCTCCTTCTATCCCTATCTCTTCGTTATTCCAGGTCATTTGGGCAAAATTGCCCTGATTTGCCCCTGCTGATATCACCCCTAAGCTGGGACGCTGGACAGTATCTGAAGAGACAGAAATTAAACGAGAACAGATGACATCGGAATAGTCCGATAATTCTTCTTTCGCGATTCCCGGTTTAGCATCTTTTTGACCAATTAGCGCCCAAGAGGTGCGGAATCTGAGACAGTGAACTTGCCGACTGCCCAGAGATTGACAGGCGCGTTTTGCCCGCTGACTTAGGTTGGCACTGGCATCATCTTTAACCGCGATCGCGACAATTCGACCACTGGGTAACTTGTCCACCAGATCGGCAAATCGGTCGGCATTTCCAGGGAAAAAGGTATCAAATGTGGTGCAAACTAAGGGGTGTCCTGTTACTTCATCGATAACAGCAACATTCAGTCCGCGACTATAGTAAATAAACCCAATTTCTTGGTCGTTGAGTGTGATCCGGGCTGAGTCACCCATGAACCCACCCGCTGATTGAACCGTTATCGTTACTGGTGAAGAAGTCATTTAAATTAATTAGAGTTGATGCAACCGTCAAAGGATGTTCGTAGTCGGCACTTTAGTGCCAGAAGCGCTAAAGCGCTTACTACAAACTAATGAACATATTCACCATAGGCAAACCCCCTTGCTTGTATTGTTTCCCCTTGCAGTACGAGAGTCACGTCCACCGCACCCGTCACTTCATCAATAAAGGTATATTGGCGATTCTGATTATCGGGTACAATTAACTCACTTGTGGCATCAAATGCCATGGTTAATGACAATTGATCCTGATCATCTGCCGCTTGCACTTGTAACCGTTGGGGCATACTCACCGTGCGATCGCCAAAGAGTGACGCCATAATTCCGGGGAGGCGTAACGGTAAACTGGCAGTGGCAGACCAATCCCAATCAATTTGTAACGTAGACCCTAAAAACACCTTCCGCAAGCGAGTGCCAGAATAGATAAAAATATAGGGTAAACCACTGATGGAATGGTTTTTATTCGTGCGTTTATCTAACACGAGGGTGAAGGATCTGCCCTTTTTGTCAGTAACATAAGCGACAAACCATTCCCAACCAATATCCTCACCCCAGCGAAACCGACCAAAATTGCGATCGTGATAGCAAAACCAGTCCTGATCAATGGCAAAGGATCGCCCACAAACGGATAGTTCTCCCGAAACTTTTAATCCTGGAATTAACCCCCAACCAATAAACCCACTCCCGAATGGCGCATCTTCAGTTACTAATAGGGGCATGGCTTCAGCTTGTCCTTGAACGTTGAGGGAAAGCTGCGCCCTCTCGTCGTGAACGTGAACCGATGAGTTCATGCCATTAATTTCCAGATTGATCCCTCTTCCTTGCAGACGTAAGGGATGACGACATACCATGTCCGGTTGCCAGTCTAGGCTAAAGGTTGTGCCAAAGGTTGCCACCGAGGGGGGGAATTCCAGTTCTGGAGTAATTTGGGCGGAGGGCAAGTTGGCAATAAAGCTGACTTGCATCTGCCCCTGTTCCGGTTTGCCAATCAGGGTAGCGTTGACGAGTAGACGGATTCCCGTTTTCAGATCCAGCAAAATAAAGTGATACCAATCCTTCCAATCCAGAGGTAAGGCGGGATCTTCTAGGGGAATACGTAAAGCTTCGACACGGTTAAGGAGAACTTGTTCGTTGACATTCATCGCCCCAAAGAACCTCCTTCATTCAGAACATCATTGAACATGACGGGGGAGGTTGGGGTAGGTGTGAGAGGCGGCGGGGCTTGATCCGCGATCGCCTTTACCCACTTCGCCATCTTTGGTGACACCTGAATCAGTCCCAACAGAATCCCCACAAACCAGCGCTGGGCATCCATTCCCAGTTCACAGACAAAGGTTTTTGTCGCCGCATTGGATACAGAAACCGGGTTGTCCATTCCCTTAACGTTTAAGGTATTGGGAACTAATGTCCACAACCATTTTTCGCCGACATGAAGTAATCCCCCTTGTCCCATCTGCACCCCCAGAGATGAATGATACGCCGCCGCCGCTGATTGACTGATCACCAGCCATCGGGGGGCTTGGGCTGAAGCAAAGGCGAGGACGCCATTCTTGAAGAAACGGGTACGGCTAAGTTGATTCAGTAATTGGCAACCGGATTCCGTGCGGCTATAGGTATCCCCTTGTTGTGCCAACAGAATCAGGAGTTCCACCACCAACCAACGCCCCGGAAGCGCATCCAGTCCCGGTAATCCGGTGGTTAAACTGTAGCTAGCTTGGGCAGCAATTGTATGATCAACAGTTGGTATTGTGGAGTCCTGAGTCGCGATCGCCCGAAAACAATTCGCCATTCTAGGTGATACCTGGGCAAGTCCCAAAATCAGTCCCGCAAACCATTGTTCAGGGTTTTGCGTGTTGAGTATTGACGCTTCGCTTCGCTGATAGGGAACCGGGTTTGTAGGGGCGGGTTTAGGGACTTTCTTGTCGCTATTGATAGTAACGTTTGTGCAAAACCCGCCCTTATTCAATTCTGAGTTAACTCCCCTACCTCCCCTATCTCCCAGTTCAATATCAGTTTGGGCTAAATCAAATAACCATTCCTCCCAAATAGAAAGCAGATGTCGTTGTCCAATTTGGGCGGCGAGGATAGTATTCGCCATGGATAAACTACTTGTTATCCAAGCCGGAACTTGGGCAGAGGAAAAGGCATAAACACCATTTTTAAAGAACTGGGTGCGACTCAGTTGGGTAAGGAGTTCATTCCCTTGGGGCGTCTGGGCATAATCATTTCCATGTTGGCACAGCCGTGTTAACAGTTCTGCGATCAACCAACGGGCAGGAATTTTATCCAAATCGATTAACCCCGACATCAGACCAAAGATTCCGGCGGTACTGGGTTCAGCCGTTCCTAAGTAGTTTTCCTTGCTGTCTCTCGGCGGCGGAAAGGTGACCATTAAGGGATGGATTACGGGAGTGCGATCGCTAATTTCTGTGGTTTCTAAGATTTCCAATTGGATGGGAATAGCGTCTTCTAGCCAACCGGGAAATCTTAACCAGGTTTTCAGGCTTGTCCCACTCGGCAAATAGTCGGGAACGGGAATCGTTAATTGACAAGTAGACTCATACTCTGGAAACAAATAAACATAAGGTGGTTCTAAACGACTCACAACGGGCAAAATCTCACTGTTATTAAGAACCCAATCATCTAGAGTCGGACGCAAAAGTACAGCTTCATGAAGTTGATTCCGGATCAATAGCTGGAGAACCAAGTCTGTACCGGAATGGAGTTGTAACGTTACTTGGGGCAGGACAAGAGTTTTTTTTAAGCGCTGACTCATTTAACACCTAATCGGACGGCGTTTTACTTTGTCTATTTTAATCCTTATTTCATCTTTATAAACTCTTTTTTTCTAGTCATTCGTCATTCGTCTTATGTCATTCGTCTTATGTCATTCATTATTTGTCATTTGTCATTCGTCTTATGTCATACTCGCTACCCTTGAGAAGCAAGCTACGTTTATGTATGTAAGGGTTTAAGGGACATCCACATAACTTAACATAGTTTAGTTTATTTCCACTGACCTACTTAGTTCAGTGATATTCGACTTAGACTACCACTAAATTAAAAAGCAGGTTGGGTTTGTTGTGGCTAAACTCTACTCTCAATCGAGGGTCGGCTGGGTTACGCTTCGAGAAGAGTTAACCCATGATTTTACAGACCCAACCTACAAAATATTAGTTTTAGTTGGTTACATCTAATGCTCTCCACGATAACCAATAGGATGCAGAGGCGTAAATAGATAAAAGTTAGTAAAAATTGGTTCTTTTTTTTAGGGCTGACTTTATATTCATAAAGTTGGCATTTTGTCAATACATAAAAATTGGGGAATTATCGTCTTTTAGAGGGGAACGGCAACAGGGTAGCTGTCATGCATTTAAATTGGGAATGGGTAGCGAGCATTGGGAATGGGTAGCGAGCAAGATGCTCGCACTACAAAGATTTCGTTATTCTTGACATTAAGCTTTAAAGTGCTATTGCTCCCCCAGCTTCCCCTGCTCCCTCAGCTTCCCCCGCTCCCCCTCACCACAAAACTTATTCAGCAGACCCTAATTAATCCAGAATCATCCAATCCACCGTGATGCACCCTTTATTATCCCAATACCACCCTGGCTCATCATTCATTTTAAAGATGACAATTTGACCTGCTTTGAGGCTGAGAGTCTTAGCACTGCTGATTTCTTCAATAACTTCACCACTCGCTTGATCTACAGCAACCAAGGCGTAGGGTGTATTGTTCGGATACGTCACATGACTGAGTAGTTCAGCCCCTGGTTCTCCGGCGGCGGTAATCTCTACTCCGTCTTTCACCGACCAAGTACCAGACGGGGTGACTTTAATTTTAGCAGCCGTGTCCATAGGATTTTGGAATTCTACCCCTTCTTCAGAAGTCGCATAGACTTGCAATTGACCGGAGGGGAGGACTTTTTTCTCAAAGGCTTTATAGGTTACATTATTTTGGGAGAAGTTATAGAACGCAATCCGCCCTTCACTAAAATCGCCATCAATATCAATTTCTAAGTTGCCATTCACAGAGACTTGCAAATTGGTTTTAGTATAAACAAAGTCAAACGTATTTTCGACGTGTTTTTCCCATCCCTTATTGCCCAGAGTTTTTCCCCGCGCCAGTTCAGTGACTTTACCCGTATGACTCCAGAATTCAGCTTGATCTTTAGGAACTCCATTAATTAAAGATACCGCTAATCCGGTTTGGGCAAGTTCTCCCCACCGTTTCTGCTGACCTTTCCTCCAATCAACGAGTAGATATTTAGCGGAACTATTGGTGGTATCCCCGGGGTGGAATCCTAGGGCAAACCCAATAAAATCATCATCCCCTGTGTTGCCGACGCTTATTTTCCCGGATACTTTGGTATTAAAAACATTAAATGGACTATAAAATAACGTAGGTTTACCATTTTTCTTCTGGATCACTTCTTGACCATTCCGGGATACATCCCACTTTCCGGAACCCTTTTCATAGGATTCTTCTTTCCAGTCGTTTAGATCGACGGTTTCGACTTTGATTTGAGCCATTTTATTTACTCCTTATTCGTTTTTTGAGTTGTGAACTTGTCAAACTTTTTCTGCGCTATGATAAACTTTACAATTATCCTAAATCTGAGTATCCTATTATTGTAATCGAGCTTTATTCACTTCTACTCAAAATTATCTATTTTTATTAAAACTTAACATTTTTGCAATCATTTTTTTTGATCATTTATCCATACGACAAAAAGCAATAACGAATGACAAATGGCGATCGCAACCTACTGACTTCGATAAATGACATAATTAATCAACTCCTTGAGAAATCGACGGTCATGAACTGGAGCAACCCATTGTTCTCCCGGTCGCAGTGGCGTTTCCGGGAACAAAAACTCCAAAGAATCAAAGATATCTGCCGCTTTTTGGGCAAGCGATCGCGCCACGTTCCAACCATGTTCAATGCTGCCGCACCGCTGCATTTGCTCCATAATGAAGGCAACATGATCAGGATGTTTCTGGGGGCGAGGTAGAGCCAGAATTTCCCGCATTTTCTCCGCTTCCTGTTTACTGTTGGCTAAAACATGGTTCAGCATCAATGTGCGTTTGCCTTCATAGATATCGCCGCCAATTTCCTTGCCATAGGATTCCATTTCCCCCTGGAGATTTAACAAATCATCTTGGATTTGAAACGCGATCCCCAAAATCATGCCAAACCGCGTCAATCCGGCTAAGGGTTCGACCAAATCCTGCACACTTGAGGCAGGATGTCCGACAATTAGACCAATCCGACAAGGGGTAATAAAGGAATACCAGCAGGTCTTTTTCACGCACATGGTAAAGTAATCTTGGTCACTCAGATGGGAGGGATTAGTCGCCACCCAATCCAATTCCATCGCCTGACCTTCCACAGATTGCCGCGCCATGAACTCAATTTCATGTAAAATATTCAGCGCCTTGGATACCCCCAGCACCGATAAGTTTTCCAGCAGCAATCCCACCGCTAAAACATTCGTCGCATCCCCAACATTAATCGCACGGGGAATACCAATCATTTGGTGTAATGTTCCCTTTCCCCGTCGAGACTCCGACTCATCTTCGATATCATCATGAATCAAGAATGCATTGTGATACAGTTCCAATGCAGCAGCAGCGGTTAATGCCGAATGTCCCATTCCTCCCACCGCCCGGGCGACACTAATACACATCGTTGGACGTAACATTTTCCCGACACGAAAGGGATAATCACTTAATAGCTCATAGAGGGGAGTATAAGCACCAGAGACTTGGCGCTGGCTTTGGATAAATTCCTCAATTTTGACAAAAATGGCATCGCGTGACCCCTGTAATGCCTCGTTGATAATGGTTTGATTAAACTTAGAGGAATCGGCGACGAGACGTTGCTCCTTAGGTTCCTGTGCCGCCTGCAATTGGGCGAGATCCGATAAGGTTGTGGCAATCGCCTTACGACTTCCTGAATCAATATCAGATACCGTTGGCGGCGAAGGTTTAGAGGTCGGGGGATGAGGCAGTAAAACCTGGCGGGGTGTACGTTTCAGCTTGAGGATTGGGAATTTTTGGGGGTCATACAATAACAAACTGAAGAAGGTAAAAAATACGAGAAATAAGAATAGTCCTAACATTAACAATTTTCCTCTAGAGCGTCGGTTCAGAAATAGCCTTTATATTTAGTCCTTATTAATTAAAATAGCCCCGATAACAACGATAACAATAATAGCCAGCAAAAGTCCGATAATGATTACTTGTTTCTTCTTCCCTGAGCCTGATTCGGAGGCTTCTATCGATTCAGCCACAGGTTGAGCCATGGATGGAGTAACTGGGGAAGAGTCAACCAAGGGAAACCAGGCGTTGACAGAAACGGAGCCGAAGTTATTCAAATTTTCGATAACTGCACCCCCAGAAGCACCTTTGATGCCGACAATCGCCCACGATCCTCTAAATTGAAGACGGTCAATTTGAGTACTACCAATAGACTTACAGGCGGTTTTGGCAAGATCCGAGAGATTAAAGCTGGCGTCATCTTTTGCCGCGATCGCAACCACCCGACCCTGTGGTATAGTCTCTATCCAGTCGGCAAAGGCATCCGCGTTAGCGGGATCAGCATAGATATCAAAGGATCGACTCTGAAGTTGACGCCCATTGGACGGATTGAAAACGACAACATTCAAGCCGCGCTGATATCCTTCCGCTAGGGGAATGAGTTCCCCATTACAGGTAACTTGAGCCATATTACCCCAATTATTCCCTGCCGATGTCGCGGCGATGGTAAAACTAGGAACACTCACCTTTGTCGCTGTAATCTCCCGCGAACAAGTAACCGCCGCCTCATGAGACAACTTTTCTGTTGCCGTTCCCGGTGCAGCATCCGTTTGACCAATTATCGCCCAAGAACTGCGGAATTGTAGATCATCAATCAGCCGACTTCCCAAGGATTTACAGGCTCCTTTGCCCGGATCAGATAAATTAAAGTTAGCATCATCTTTAATGGCAATAGCGACAATTCGACCTGGGGGTAAGGTAGAGACAAATTGGGCAAAGGACTCGGAGTTGCCTGGGTTAAAGGTATCAAACGTCGTACCAAAAATGGGTTGTCCGGTAAATTCATCGAAGACGGCGACATTGAGTCCACGATTGTAGCAATTCTCACCTAAGTCTTGGGTATTACGTTTAATCGACGCCGAGTTTCCGTGATCATAACCGGCTGAGAACACCTGTACTGTTGTCGTGACGCCGTTTCTGGCAGGGTTAACGTTTGTTGTGTTCATACGATTGACTAACCTGATGACCAATGAGGGGTGACAGCGTTTTAGCTTGAGGGACGCTGGGGGCGCTTTCTTCGGCTTCTCGTCTGGTGAAATCAAGAATTAGACGTTTCTTATGGCGTCCTATCCTTGAATAAGGAAAGGGATAAGAAATGAGAGTGTACAAATGAGATGTGAACATTCATTCACCTTAAACCCTTACGGGCAGTCAAATTCACCAAAATTTTCGTTCACGAATCATTTGGAATTCCTCTATAGCTATATATTTTTTGAGATTAGAGAGGAAAATTAACAGGCTTTATTTACATCAAGTCAATGATAGGCTAAAAAATAATTCTACCACTAATATTGTGCAGGGATGTTAGGAGATGGGGAGCTGGGGAAGCAGGGGGAGCAGGGGGAGCTGGGGGAGCAGGGAGAGCTGGGGAAGCAGGGGAAGCTGGGGGAGCTGGGGGAGCTGGGGGAGCTGGGGGAGCTGGGGAAGCTGGGGAAGCTGGGGAAGCAGGGGAAGCTGGGGAAGCAGGGGGAGCTGGGGAAGCAGGGGAAGCAGGGGGAGCTGGGGAAGCAGGGGGAGCTGGGGAAGCAGGGGGAGCTGGGGAAGCAGGGGAAGCAGGGGAAGCTGGGAGAAAAGAGGCGTTCCGATAAAACATCTTTTGTAGGGGCGGGTTTTACTGCTAACGTTTCGTTTTCACCCTAATGTAACTAAACCCGCCCCGACCTAACCGTTCAATTATCGCAAATGACCAATGACCAATGACCAATGACCAATGACCAATGACCAATGACAAATGACCAATGACCAATGACAAATGACCAATGACCAATGACCAATGACAAATGACCAATGACCAATGACCAATGACCAATGACAAATAAACATATTGTTTTAACAGCCTACGGTTCCTTTGGCGATATTCATCCCTATATGGCGATCGCGCTAGAGTTGCAAGCACGGGGACATCGTGCTGTTATTGCCACAAGTGAGCTGTATCGGTACAAGATTGAAGCCGAGGGGATTGGATTTCATCCGGTTCGCTACGATAGTGCGATCGATATGCAGCAGGATGGGGAGTTTATCGGCGTGCTGTCCGAATCCCGTCGGGAAAGTGAATATACTATCTGTTATCTATTAATGCCCCATCTGAGGGCGACATACAAAGCGTTACTGGAGGCGGTGCAGAATGCGGATCTGCTGTTGACGCACCATTTAAGCTTTGCTGGATCATTGGTTGCAGCAAAAACAGGGATTCCTTGGGTGTCAACGGTTCTCTCTCCGATCTTATTTATGTCGGCTTACGATTCCCAAACCCTTTCCACTACAACCATCTCCCCTTATGAACAAGCCTTAGCTGTTGTCGCCAATGACGCCCGCCTACGCCAGTTTCGTTGGCAAGCCCGATTGTGGAGTGCGCCGATACGTCAACTGCGGGGGGAATTGGGGTTACCACCCAGTTGTGATCCGGTGTTTGAAGGTCAACATTCGCCGGATTTGGTACTGGCGTTATTTTCTGCAAAGCTAGCCAAGCCGCAACCGGATTGGTGTCCCCAAACTCAGGTGACGGGGTTTCCTTTTTACGATCGCGCTAAACAGGAGAATTTGTCTCCAGAATTGGCAAGGTTTCTTGACTCTGGATCTCCTCCGATTATATTTACCTTGGGTTCGCTGATGGTTTGGACACCCGGAAACTTCTATTTAGAAGGTGCGATCGCGGCTCAACAGTTAGGATACCGGGCGGTGTTATTAGTGGGCAAAGGAGTCCCCAACTTACCGTTAAACCAGTTACCCGAAGGGGTGATTGTGGTTGACTATGCCCCCCACTCTGAAATTTTCCCCCGTGCGGCGGTGGTTGTGCATCATGGGGGAGTTGGCACCACTGGACAAGCTTTGCGATCGGGGCGTCCCATGTTAGTAGTACCTTATGCCCATGATCAGCCCGATAATGCCATGCGCTTGGTGCGTTTAGGGGTGGCGCGAACTCTCGCCCGACATGAATATAGTGCGAATACATTAATGACTGAACTCAAGCAACTCTTATTTGAGCCGAGTTATGGAAGCAAAGCCGCCGAGGTGGGAAAGCGGGTGCAGCAAGAAGATGGAGTCAAGGCGGCGAGTGACGCGATCGAAACCTATCTCAGATCGCAAGAAAATGGGCAATCAAAGTAGTGATGTGGCATACCTAAGTTAATAGATTAGAATTACGGAAAAGACACTGTAGGGGCGCAAGGCTTGCGGTTATAAAATCCGTAAGTATAATTGAAGTAGTTTTTTTGTCAAGACTTTATGCCCAAAAAGGATAAATTTCATGAGGTTGTGGAACTTGCCTTGCGAAAAGACGGTTGGGAAATTACAGATGAACCCCTTTCAATCAGTGTGGGTGGAGTCGATATGGTAATTGATTTGGGGGCAGAACGTCTGCTTGCGGCAGAAAAGCAGGGTGAGAAAATTGCAGTTGAAATTAAGAGCTTTTTGAATAGTTCAGCTATAACCGACTTTCATTTAGCAGTTGGACAATTTATTAACTATCGTACAGCACTGAAGTTGAAAGAGCCTCAACGTCAGTTATTTATGGCAGTTCCTTTAACAACGTATCAGGATTTTTTCAAGCGTGAGTTTACAATTATTGTTGTCGAAGAACATAAGTTAAAATTATTGGTGTATGACGTTGAAAATGAGGTAATTTTCTTATGGAAAAAGTAGAAGAATATCGGAAATGCATAAAAAAAATTTTGATGGATTATGCTGCTTATAAGCCTTCTTATGGAGAGGTTGAGGTGCAAGTCGTCTTTGATACAGAAAATAATCATTATCAAGTTATTCGAGTCGGTTGGGATAACCAACAGCGAATTTATGGTTGTTCTATGCATCTCGATATTAAAGATAGCAAGATTTGGATTCAGCAGAATGGAACAGAAATTGATATCGGACAAGAGTTGATTGATTTAGGTGTGCCAAAACAGGATATTGTGGTTGGGTTTCATTACCCTTATATGCGTCAGTTTACAGAATTTGCCGTAAGTTGATCCGAGGGATTTGCCAGTATCAGGCATCAGTTGTTGGCACGGCAGTGCCGTGCCCCTACCCTTTCCCAGAAGTTACTGATTGCGTAGGAACAGGATAATATCGTCCCCTTCTTAAGACAGAAATGCTAAGATTTAAACCTAAAATAAAAAGCGCGATCGCGAGTCATCTTATACAAAACAGTGCTGAAAAGCATTATAGCCCATGAACAGTTTCTCACCCGTCATTTTAAAGTTAAAACACGTTGGCTTAAGCGATGAGCAATTTTATCAACTCTGCCAAGCTAATGAAACGTGGCAACTGGAACAAACCGCTAAAGGACGATACTATCGAACCTTTCTCAATACTGCTTTTATAGTAGCGGCATAAAACTAATGCGGTCTTGGTATTCATCTTCCCAAGCTGCCTCAGCTACAATCATCAATTCTTCCATAATTGGCCCCATGGTCATATCATCATTGATAATAAATATTCCTGGTACATGATGATTATCTGCCAGATGTTCAGCTAGATGAACTGGCATTGTTTTGCGGTTATTCGTAACCAAAATAAATCTATTGTCTTCACACCAACCAAGAATATCTGCATCGGGAGTGCCTTTAGGGGGTGCATTGGGGTCACCAATTACCCAAACTTGCAATTGAGGATATCGTTGCAACATTTGTGTGCGAAGCACCAGTGGAATATGTTCATCCAGGAGATATTTAATTGTCATTAACTCACGGCTTGACTTGAAGTATCTTGTTGAGAATCTACTTGTTTTTTTGCCTTCAATTGTCGTAGTTTTTCAATAAATGGTGGCGGATTTTCCTGTTGTTGTTTTCGCATCTGATGACTCCAGGCTAACCAATCAGCTAAATAGGCACTCACAGATTCTTGGTTGTGTAAATAGTATAAAATAGTAGCATGAACCTGTTCTAGTGTTACGGTTCGATAACGTTCAGTTATGGCTGAGGGAGTTTGAGCACGATGGATATATTGGTAGAGAATATGTTCTATGCCAATGCGTGTTCCTTTAAGGCGAATATCATCAGGCGCTAAGAAATCAAAGTAGTCTTCTAATTGCATAAGTATTTATTCTAATGCTGCATAAGTGTTTATTTTAACACCAAAATAGCCTTTATCATTGGCTTTGAGACATCCTGTTGTTTGCACGGCACTGCGGTACTCCTACCCGAACACCCAGCCAGCATTGATGGCGTAGGGGTTATCGTGTCTGTCTTAATCTTGCTTGTCGTTTTTTGACTACAGACGAGCCATCAATGCTAAGATTTAAACCTAGAATAAAAAGCGCGATCGCGAGTCATCTTACTCCCATTCCGGCATAAAACTATGGAACTAAAATCTAGCACTGATAAGGATTTCAGCCATTAACATTACCTAGTCTTATAGTGGGAAGGGAGTATACAAAGCCGTGCTAAATTGAAAATCATTATATCCCATGAACAATTTATTACCCGTCATTTTAAACTTAAAACACGTTGGCTTAAGCGATGAGCAATTTTACCAACTCTGCCAAGCTAATGAAACATGGAAACTGGAACAAACCGCTAAAGGAGAATTATTGATTATGCCTCCCGTTGGTGGAGTAAGTGGCAATCGAGAATCCGATTTAATTACCGACGTAAACCTGTGGAATCGTCAAACTCAACGGGGAAAAGTCTTTAGTTCATCAACTATCTTTCGCTTACCCAACGGTGGAAAGCGTTCTCCTGATGTGGCTTGGATAGCAAACCAACGCTGGGAATCCCTAACTCCCGAAGAACAAGAAAAATTTCCGCCAATTTGTCCAGATTTTGTCATTGAACTCCGTTCTCGCACCGATTCTCTATCCGACTTACAAGAAAAAATGCAGGAGTATCTCAATAGTGGCTTAAAATTAGGCTGGTTAATTAATCCCCAAGCCCAACAAGTCGAAATTTATCGTCAAAATCAGCCCGTTGAGATTGTCCAGTTACCCGCGAGTTTATCCGGAGAGGATGTCTTACCTGGATTTATATTAGAGTTACCAGTTTTCTAAGCCAAAATCCTGTCAATTTCCTCTCCCCACCACAAGACTTATTTAGCAGACCCTAGATTAGGTTGGGTTTGTAGCTGAGAACGGTGCGTTGCGGCGCAAAGATTCCAAGTTATTTTTCACATTAACCCAAGCAGGCGCCTAACGCACCCTACTGGACTTCGCTCAACCCAACCTACAATCTATAGTTTCTGATTATTTACACTGGGCAATTGTCCCCCGTTCTGGAGATAAGAAAACCTATATTCTAACACCCAAATAGCCCTTCTCAATTTTGCTTGCGTTCGTAGTGGGGAACCTTAGCCCTAGATTCTGTTGGGTTGAGCGAAGTTAGGACACAGCAGTGCCGTATTCCTACCCTAACCCAGAAATCATTGATTGCGTAGGGGCACGATACCATCGTGCCCTTCTCAAAACTCCACACTTTTTATGTATTGACAAAAAGACCAATTTAAGCAGTCTGCCTTGTCTGGCGATAAAAACTCCTGAATTTTTACCAACTTTTCTATATTTACACCTGAACCGTTAATCAATTATTCTCGATGAATCGTCAATAACGAGACAGCCTATTAACGCCGGAACCTCTGGCAGCAATATGGCAAAATCGATTCACGATCAAGATTCATAGATTTGTCTAAATCAGTTGTGAAATAGGTGTGGGATGAAAAGCCTTATCTAGCAAGCTTTTCCGCCCTATCAAGTTTCATAAATCATTTAGATTCACTCCATAACTGAAACAGGCACTTATCCGTTCCCGTTTCAGAGTCTCTCGGTGTTTTGTAAGGAGAGTTAAATTAAAATGGTCGCAAGCGCAACAGTTCCAACAGATAGTCGGAAGTTTTTAACCGACAATTTGCTTCTCTACGTTTCTCCCAACGGTTCCGACGAAACTGGTGATGGAACGGAAGCAAAGCCTTTTGCCTCTGCCGATTATGCTGTCGTTTGGGCAAATAATAACTGTGATTTCGGTGAGCGGTTTGACCTGTATGTTAAGCTAGCTCCCGGAACCTATGATGCCATACAAATCTACGGTCAAGCTGCCCGACAGATTTACCTAGTTGGTGAACCTGACGATCCTGGAGCTGTACAGGTCAAAGTTCTCAAAGAAGAAGCAGTCTATGGACTCTCAGTCGCTTTTTACTCATTTGTCCATGTGTCCGGTATCGATATCGCTTCGATAATGGTTACAGGCTTCTCGCACTTGATCGTTGATCAGTGTTATTTGTCTCCTTCGGTAGCCCCAGCACTCGTTCTGTGTAGTAATCACAGCACTATCGATTTTGACTCGGCGAAGGTGAAAGCAGGACGTATCGGTAAAGGCGAGGAGAGTACCTGTTACCGCTGCGAGATTCACTCCCATATCGAAGTGGAACAGCTAGAATACGAAGCCACCGTTGAGTGTAATACATTCTGCGAGGCAAAGTTCCTCTCATCTATCTATGTTTGCGGGGATTCAAAAACCAAGAACAATGTGAAAGCGAAGCAATTGGCTCGTGCTATCACCCAGAGCATTGTTTGCGATTCAGATTTTCTGCCTGAAAAATCATCAACGGCAAATCTAGCTACGTCTGGTGGACTTGTTGATGATTTAAATGATTCTGGACTCTAGTCTAGAATTAAAATTTCATTGTCGATCATGTTAAACTTTGTTAGAAGATAAACGGAGGTCAATTCATTATGAGCTGGAATTGTTGTAATCGCACTCGATGCTATGGGGGCTGTACTCGTCCCTGTAACCCAGTGGGTTCTGGTTGTGGTGGTTATCGTCCTCAGTTTGGCTCCAGTTGTTACAATCCATGCGGTAGCTGCTATGGCAGTGGTCGTTGCGGTAGCCGCTGTTATTGATAGAAGATAATCAGGTTATTGTCACTTAACCGGATAAATAAAATAGCGTAAAAGGAGAAAAGCTTTTGGCATTCTCCTTTTTTAATTTTTTTATACAACTGGGAACGGTGTGTTACGGCGCACAAATTCCAAGTTATTTTTCGCATTAACTAAAGCCAGTGCCTAACGCACCCTACAGGATAGGTTCAAATTCCTGACAGCTTAAAGAAGTTAGCAACTTAGGTTATAATAACTCATCGTTAAATAAAAACCCTTAATCAATACCCTAATGAAACTCACCGATATTATCCATCACGATATTGTCATTCACTTAGATACCCTCAAGACTGACCCAGAATTAGTCCAGCAAATCCAAACTCAACTGAATCGCTTAGGATTTTACCCCGGTGGTTCCTGGCTGGATGGTGCTTATGGCAACCAGACAGAACAGGCAATGACTGATTTCAGTAAATCGGTTTACCTGAATAACATGGATAGTGGGAAATTTGGCAAAGGCTGGGCGCAAAAACTCCTGCCGGAAAAACCCAAACCTCTTCCCTCGCTCAAAGACAAAAATAAAGACACGATTTATCAAACCTTCTTAAAAGAATCCGTTAAGGGAAGCATTGACGAACCCGCCCTATTTTATAAAGGAATTGACACCTCTCCCTACAAAACTCAACTCAAAGACTATGCCGCCCGTCTGATGCAGAAACCGGATGGCAAAACATTGGTTTCGGTCACCAAAGATACCGCCCACTTCCAACCTTTTCCCCCCGTTGGAAAACTCCCCGATATTGATGACCAAGGTTTAAGCTTTTTGCATCCAGAGATTACCGAAGCTTGTCTCTGTGTCGGCAGTTTTGTTAACGGAGACTTCAAGACCAAATGGCTCGGCAGAAATGCGCTGAGTAAAACGGAGTTTTGGAGTAGTAGTAAAATTATCCCCATTCTCAATGTTGTCTCTCGCAGCAATACCAACGCCTTTCAAGTAGATATTGATAACTGCCTGATTCGAGGCAGAGATTTAAGCGGGCAATACCGAGAATTCTCGTTCCATGATGTGCTTAAAGACGTTCTATCCTACGACAATCGCATTGCTTCATCCAACTCCCTAGCCGCAATGTTAAAGCAATTTTCGACTCCCGCCGAGTTAGAGAATTGGCTGAAAAGTATGACGGGAAATCAAGACTTGATTTTCACGGGACGCTATGGCGAAGAACCGTTTATCCCAGAACCCGAATTATCAACGCAACCCCCTCAAGGATGGTGGCGTCCCCGAAATGTTATTCTCAAAGGCGTATCAGAACGACATCGCGGCGAAAATACGATTACGGCTTATGATTTAACTCGAATGATTTCGATGTTGGGTTGGCATTATCACATCCCCCAATCCTCACGATTACCGGGTGCCCAATGGCATAGTTTAGAATCGGTGATTCGGGCGATGGGTGCAGATGCGGCACGTTTAACCGATGTGGCATTAGAGGCATTAGATTTGCAGGATAAAATTAGTTCTCCGGTGATTATTTCTAAACTGGGAAATGGTGTAACTCAAATTCGGAATCGGGCGGAAGCGGTTTATGTGGCGCTGGTTCAGTTTATTCAACCCAGTACAATGGGTGTGCCAGAGTTGGTGACGTTTAGCATGGCATTAAAGGGGGCAAAGCGTTTAGAACCTAGGGATGCGAAGCGTGAGGTGGTGGAATTGGATGCTAGGATAGCAACGGAAGTGACGGAAATTATTCGTCGAGGAGCGTTAGGGGAATTGGGTTCATGAACCCCGCCCTACTTCGTGAGGACGGGGATTGGCAGAGATAACCTGTCAGGAAGTCATGAATAAGGGCATGAGCCGGCATCCCGCTATCCCTCCTCGCCCTACGAGAGTTGAGGGCGAGGATTCCCGCGATTTTGTTGAATTAAGGCTGGTGGGCATTGCCCACCCTACGCTATATCAAGGTTGTAGCTTGGGTTTCGACTTCCCTCAACTCAACAAAATCTAATGCTAGGGTTCCTCTACTAAATCTAATGCTAGGGTTCCTCTACTACAAATTTTATGACGAATTTAATCCTGCTTCAAGTTAATTGGATTATAGGCTAAGGTTCCCCTACTACAAACGAACCTAATACTACCCATCCTCCTCCCGCGCTTGCTGAAGTAAACAATAAATCGCTAAACCCGCCGCCGCAATTCCTACAAAAGCCGAATAGGTGTACAGAGTCACGACAAATGTACTCACTTCCAAGGTTTTTAGTAAAAGTTCAGAATGCTTCCTATTCATCACAATCGGGTTGAATGCTTTACTCTTCCATCAAACACCCCCGAATCCCAGGTTTAATCCCAATCCCAACCCCGTGTTAACCACTTTGTCCCAAGTTAGTCTCAAGTTAGTCCCAGGGCGGATGATTGCCCTTGATATACTGAGAAAAAGATTGTGCGATCGCGCATGTCCAGAGGTACAAGGGTTCATCCCGACTATATCCCCAAGCTGAAACAAGCACTCAGGCGCAATGGCTTCCCGCGTCAGATTGACTTAGCCGAAGCCGTAGACGTATCGAAAAACACTGCATGGAACTTTCTCAACGGTAAACCAGTTGACCACTTAAACTTTGAGGAACTCTGTAATAAACTCGGCTATGATTGGCGAGAGGTTGCCGATTTGGGGGAAAATCCCGAAACCCAAAATGTGCCAAATGTCAATCCCGATTCCCCATCTAACCCATCTGCTGTAGGGGCGGGTTTAGACACTAACTCAACAACATCAACCCCTAATATCATGTCTTAACGATTGCCCATAATTGCAATGCTGCAATAACAGGGGTTTCAGGCGTTTTTATTAGGGGTGTTTGACCGGACATGATATGACGCCTCAACAAAACCCGCCCTCACCACCGCAACCAACCCAACAAACACCTTTAACCCACCATCCCCAAATAACGTAGGGGCAGGTTTAGACGCTAACTCCACAACATCAACCGCCAACGCCTCAACAAAACCCGCCCTCACCCCTCCCCAAACCCGACTAATTACCAATCAAGGATTCCCCACAATCCCCGTTTGGCAAGGGCGCGACGAACTTCTTACCCGATTAACCGCCAAACTCCGCCAACCGAATACTCCCTTAAAAGTATTAGCATTAATTGGACAAGGCGGAATCGGCAAAACCAGTTTAGCGGTGAAACTGCTGGAAACATTAGGAATTGAATTATCCAGCCGCACTCCAGTCACTAATTGTCCCTATCCCTTGGTGATATATTTCCAGGTACAACTGGGAACCAGTTTTGATGATGTAACGGAATTTCTGTTGCGGGATGGATTCGGGATTGAGACAAGGGAATGGTTACAGCGTACCGAGGAAAAGATTGCCAGAATTATTCAGGGATTCGCCCAACAACCCTGTTTATTCCTACTAGATAACCTGGAAACTATCTTACATCCCGCCAACCATCCCCAAGCCAGACAAGCCAGACAAGCCATGTCCCCAGAGTGGGGTCAATTCCTCAATGCTTTAGTCTATCAACAGCATCAGTGCCAAACTATTATAACCAGTCGAGACATCCCAGCTGATTTCACTGATCCGCGTTATGACAATACAGAACCGGATTCAGAATTAGTGCATATCGAAACAGTAACGGGTGTGGCGACAAAGGCGGGGATAGAAATTCTGCGCCAGCGTCATTTACGGGATAAAATAGCCGATTTGCAATGGGTGTCAGCAAAAGTTGAGGGACATGTTTTTCTATTAACCCAACTGGCGGCGGTAGGAAAAGGGAAACCGGGATATCTGCGGAAGCATCCAGAGTTAGTGACGAAAAAGGCTGAACCGATTCTTCGAGAACAATTGATGCGACAAAATGAAGCAGCGCGAGATTTACTGCGTCGAATGTGTGTGTTGCGGGTGGGGATTGATTGTCAGGGGTTAACCTTTTTGCGGTTATATCAAGATAATGATTCCCGGTTCGAGAAGGCTGTACGAATGGCAGAATCGGTGATAAAAAAATACCTGAGACGGTGGGGGTATTGGGATTTGTTTAAGAACCTATATGAACAGTTACAGCCTCATGTTGATGAAGATACGAAAGCCTACTGCTTGATGGGGATAGGAGAAATGTATCGCGATTATGGCAAGTTTGATCAAGCACAAATATATTTACAGGATGCTTTATCTATTTCTCAAAAGCAACAGAATAAAAGTAATATTGCTAAATCATTAAGTATGTTAGGAGATCTTGAATGTCTTCGGTATAATTCGGAAGAAGCAGAGCGTCTTTATCAAAACAGCTTAGAGATATATAGAGAATTAGGTGATCAACAAGGTCAAGCAATTTCCTATGGTCAGTTAGGAAACATCCATAAAAACCGAAGTAACTGGGATCAAGCAGAGCAACTGTATCGACAGTATTTACAAATTATGGAAGAGTTGAATCAGCGTGATGAAATAGCAACGGGTTACGGTTGTTTGGCAGATATCGAGAGCAATCGTGGCAATTTCAAGGAAGCCGTTCGCCTGTATCAGCAATCGTTGAAATTAAGGATAGAATCAAATAATAAACTGGGAATAGCTGAGTCTTTTGGCTGTATGGGACATATACAACGTGCTTATGGCAACTATGATGAAGCCGAACAATTTTATCAGCAAGCACTCCAAATAATGACAGAATTAGATAAGGACGATGGTATTGCGTTAGGAATTTATTCTCTTGGATCAAATGAACTGGCAAAAGGAAATTTGCCGAAAGCAGAATCACTATTAAAAGATGCTTTAACCAAAATGGAAAAATTGGAAATAAAACATTATATTGCCATGGTCAACTATGAGTTAGCAAAACTTGAACGTCAACGCAGTAATATTGACATTGCCGAAAACTATTACAACACAGCCCATCAACTTTTTGTGCAATTAGGAGCAGTTCAAGATTTGGATGAAATGGAGCAGGAGTGGCTTAATCTTCTCTAGCTTAAGCCCTGAACGAAAGGACTCTACTCTTCGAGAACCGCTATCGCGCAAGCGTCACGCGAACGGGTTGAAAGTCTTGAATGTAGTAAGCTTTAGCTTACTTTAGCTTTAAGCCGGAAATTTATTTCCCGGCTATACTTCGATTAGGGCGCACGTCGGTGCGCCCCTACGGGATTGTGATAGTGTTGTCCTCGTTAACGGAATGCGATCGCAGGTGTATTTTAACCCGCGCAGGCGGGTTTTGTTTGTGTAGCTGCGGTTTCTAACCGCCCAGCTTTTTTTCGGTTAGGGCGCACGTCGGTGCTCGGTTAGGACGCACGTCGGTGCTACGGGATTGTGATATTGTTATCCCCATCAACGGGATGCGATCGCGCTGAAGCGCAACTACGAACGGTGCGATCGCATTCTACCAACTCTCACAACGGTAAATATTCCACTTGGTTAGTATAATCCTCTAAATCAGTCGCTTTAGCAATTAATTCTAGATCACGCACACAAATACCAATCGTAACCAACAACTGATGAGCATAAATAACGCCAGCAAACGGTATTCCTTCTACCTGACGACGTTGTGCTTCTATCAATAAATCTCTGTCTTGGGAAAACATGACCCGCCCCAGTTCCATCGCCCGATCTAGTAAAATATCATCGGGTGTGTTCCGTCGGTCATCATCCTGAACCGTTAAAACATCCACCCCACGCCGACGCAACCCTTCACTAATCGCTTTATGCACATGTTCGTCCATATAGAACGCTACAGTCACACCAGTAATCCTTTTGCTCTCAATTTAACCGCCACAGGAGAGACTCCAGCTTCCTTTTTTACCTGTTTTGCCCAGCGCAGACTTTCCTCTATTTCAGCATCAATGGCTTGTTTATGATCCCAATAGTAAGCCAATGCTGAGTAAATTTGGCTCATCGACAAGTAGGGATGCTGAACCTGCAATTCGTCCGCACTCCAACCGTAAGCCATTTGTGCCATGACTAACTCAATAACTTTCATCGTTGTCCCTGTTAGGATAGGCGCACCTTGATCATTAAGCTGGATGTACTTATATTCAGTGGTTGTTGCCATGGGTTTAATCGGTTCAACGTATTTATTTATCCTATCCTTATCGCTGGTTAAATTCTATTTGTTACCCCAGTAGTTTTGTTGCTTCGATTAGGGCGCACGTCTATGCGCCCCTACAGAATGTGTGATATTGTTTTCCTCCTCAACGGAATGCGATCGCGCTGAAGCGCAACTACGAACGGTTTTGTTCGGGTAGCTGTGGTTTTTAACCGCCCAGCTAACGTCTCAACTCCCCTAAAAATATTGGCATTAATCGGACAACGAGGCTACACCGGTTCCCAACACTCGCTCCGCAGTAGGCGAATTTGGGCTAATGCTAGGATAGTGGGAATAATCCGACCATAATTTGTCGCGATCGCACGCCAGCCTAAGTCGGCGAAGAAATAGCCCCACAATACGGGTCCGACAAAGGCAAATAAAGTGCGAGTTGCCCCATAACGCGCTGCATTCGCTGCCATTCCCCGCTTCGCAGTTTGCAGCACCAGGTAATTCTGAAACTGAGTCGCTGCTGCTGCACCTCCCTGAACCGCCGCTTGTTTTGCCACTTGATAACGGGCAAAATGGATGGCAAACTGACGCGCTACCTGTTTAAGAATAATCGGCTTGACAATCGAAGACACAGCTAACGCCGAACCCCCTTTAATCAACAAATCCATCGGGTTGTGCTGGATATGTGCGGGTAACGGTTGGGATTGATTCGACTGGGCTAATGAGCGCTGTACCCGCACAGTAAGCGATTTTTGTTCCGCTGGGGGTAATTTTTTCCAAGCGCGACTCATCAGATTAAGAAATATTTCTGCTTCCAGATCGGTGGTGGATAGTTTTTTGGAATAAGGAATCTTCAGGTAACGGCACACCTGAATCAGCGCTTGTCGGTACGTGAAGTCGTTCGTGCGCCCCTTAAGCACCGTCATTCCATCAGCGGCTAAAAAGCGAAACCGTTGCTCTAGAGTATCCAACCACACCTGCCGATCTTGACTTTGAACGTCGATAGGTTCAGGGGTTTGCAGATAGTCTAGGGGATTAAACTGACGACGGAACAAAATTTGTGTCAGTTGTTGTAATTCGTCTTCCGTTGCCAGTTCTAAGGCGCTTCTGAGTTCATCCAATGGTATTCCCTCCAACCCCTATAAGCCCTACTGTTCTCTATTCTACCTGTATACTAACTACCAACCGGACAGGAGAATCTGTAGTGTTTGATATTGCGATTATCGGTGCAGGTATGGCAGGACTAACCTGCGCTCAACAATTGTACCAAGCTGGGTATCGAGTCGTTGTCTTAGAAAAGTCTCGTGGCGTGGGTGGGCGAGTGGCAACTCGGCGGATTCAGGGAATTCCTGTGGATCATGGTGTGCCGTTTCTAGAGGCGAAGGGCAAGTTATCCCAGCAACTGATTCAGACATTGTGCGATCGCGGCATTCTTCATCGTTGGACAGATAATCAAGATGAGTCTGAATGTCCCTCTCCTCGGTATGTCGCCCCCACAGGTATGACAGCTATTGCCAAATATCTGGCTCAGAATTTAGATATCCGCTTCTCCTGCCGCGTCTGTGCGATCGCGCCTACTCCTGAACAAACCTGGCAGATTACCTATCATACACCTGAGGAAACTGACAACAACTTAACCACCGCCGCCGTGGTTATGGCGATTCCCGCCCCCCAAGGATTAACAGTGCTGGAACCCTTAGAAAAAGAGTTCTCCTCTAATTTATTAGAGAGTCTACGGGCAGTGAAATTTAACCCCTGTTTGAGTATCATGGCGGGTTATTCCAGTCCCCAGCAACCGCCATTAACGTCAGGCTCGATCAACTGTTCACCCGATGATAATTTAGCCTGGATTGGTGTAGATAGCAGCAAACGGTCTGATTCGACTTCATTAATATGTGTGCTTCATAGTACGGCTGAGTTTGCTCAACATTATCTAGAGGCTGCCGATTTACAGGAAGCGGGTCAACAGTTACTCACTCATGGGGCGCAATTGCTCGTTCCTTGGCTCAAGACTCCGGATTGGTTCCAAATCCATCGCTGGCGCTACGCCTTTCCCAGAACTCCCGCCGATAAAGATTGTCTGGTGACAACTACACCCTTACCCCTTGTATGTTGTGGCGATTGGTGTGGGAATAATTTAATTGAAAGTGCGATGAAGTCTGGATTAGCCGCAGCCGTTAAGATAAATCAACAATTGCGGCAACTTTCCTTACCCGATCAAGTCATAAGTGTTGTCGGGGCGGGTTTGATTACTATCCTTTCTTGCTGCACCCAGATATGACTAAACCTGCCCAGTGGCGTCAGGGCGGGTTTCCGAGAAAAACATCATGAAATTTTCTCTCGGTGAAAATAAATTCATTGGGTATTTATACCCTGAAAAAATTCTTCATAAAAGCTTTATATGCAATTGACGAAAATTATATTAAATTAAATAAAAGAGAGAGCAAAATCAACTCAAGTACATAAAGCCTTCATCTATCCGATGAACTTTAAACGGCTCCAATGAATTGCTCTTGAAGATCAGGTGCGCTACAACTTCATACTCCTTTCGGGGTTAGAGCCGTTAATTCATAAACAGGGGTAATCTGCAAAACCGTTGAAAACGGCTGATACACCTTGAGTATCACCACAAACGCAGGTAACTTTTAGAGGGAACTACCAATGACAACCAGTGCAACTGCCATCAAATTCATTCTTACACCCGTAGCACTTTCAGCAGCAGTATTTGCAACCTTGACTCTACCCCTCAATCTATTCGGTTCCAAACCCGTGACGGTTCAAGTTCAAGAAGAACCGCTTTTTTTTGGCGAATTGAAAGACTTTGCTCCTCAGTATCTAGGGGTAGCGGGTTTACTGAGCGCAGGTGTGGGACTCACAAGTGTAGCCATGATGGGGTGGCAACAGTCAAATCGGAAATCGGCTGTCGTTGAACAAAAACTTGCCAAGTTAGCCCAGACTTTAGACGAAAAGCAAAAACTGCTCGATAACATCAGAAGCTCACAATCTCAGTTAGATGCGTCTGGGCTACAAAACTGGTTGGATAAACAGGCGACAGAATTAACCAGTACAACAGTAAATCAAGACACTCAGACACCTGCACCCGTAAACGCGATGGAGCAAGACACTCCAGAGATAGAAGAAGTATCGTTGCAAACCGCATTAGAGGAACAGATATCGTCTCAAGCGAATTCAGCACCAGTAGATGTGATTGAGGCGCAGCCGCAGATGGAACCGCAGGTTATTAGCGAGCAACCGATTACCTCTGCTCAAGTCAACTCGATGCAAGCACTAGCCGTATCCTTAGCATCAGCTCAAGCTGTCTTCGGTAATACCCCAGCCCAAGATACACAACCGTCATCGCCAACAACCTCAGAAGTTGAGAGAATAGACCATCAACTCGAACAAATGATGGCACAGATTATCTCCATGCGGCAGGCGCTACAGTCAAATCAGTATGCTGTTCAAAATACGGTTGAGGAAGATAGCGAACGGCATCACGGTTTAAAGTTAGTCAGTTAGGAAAAAAGGGAAATGGCGTAGCACAACTAATATAGTGGATAACGCTTATATCCCAACACTGTAGGGGCGCACCGACGTGCGCCCGATTTAATTGGCGTGGCGGTTGCTATAGAATATAGGGCTAAGGTTCCCTACTACAAGCCTACCGCAGCTTAGGGATAAGCTGTCATGCATTTAAATTGGGTATTAGTAGCGAGCAAGATGCAAAGCCTGCGGCATGGCTTCGCTTAACGCACTACCATCCTTTCGTCATTATTGACATTAAGGTTTAAATGCCGAACAGCTTAATTGATTCGGTAGGGACACGATACCATCGTGTCCTAATCTATAGAAGTCGCTGAGTGGCAAATTCTAACGCCTCGTCACGAGTCGAAACTTTGCCTTCAATCCTGGCAATTTGAATCTCTGTTAGTAACTCGCCAATTTGAGGACTCGGTGGTAACTTTAACTGTTGCATCAAATCATGACCCTTGACTAAGGGAGTCGGATGAGCGACTTGATTCTCTGGGTTTAAATAACGATTGATTAAGGGAGCGATTGACTCAACCAATACCCCTTCGGCAACCGCTAGAACCGCTAAAGCGGGAAAAACTGACCCGACAGCTTGAAAGAAAAAATACTGCTCTCTTAAACTCATGGGCGAGGTGACATGAGATAAAAGTTGGGGTAAGTATTGAATCATAATCAACACTGCCCGAATTTCGGCGCGGCTGTATTTTAACTGTAAAAGTTGGGCTTCTGCTGGTTCAACCTCAGAGGGTAATACGTTCGTCAATTTTGCTAAACTTAACCACGATAAGGATTTGCCACTGACTGGGGTTTTCAGTTGGCTGGCTAATGTCTGCCATATTTGAGCCAGTAGAATCGCGGCGTTATCCGTTGCAGCGATTTGGGTGAAGTTATCAGCCTTTGTATCAGGAAACCAATGGTGAAGTAATTGATCCTGCCAAGCGGCGGTAAGCCAAGGTGTTCCTTGCGGAGATTGTAGTAGGTAGTTTAATTCAACTTGTACTCGTTCGGCTGCTATGTTTGCCAGTAAGGGAGCCAATTGACGAATTGTTGATTGAGTCGTGGGTTCTATCGTAAAACCCAGTTGAGCGGCTTGGCGATAAGCCCGCAGTAATCGTAAGGGATCATCCTGGAGATTCGCCGGGGATACCATGCGGATTATACCTGCACGACAATCGGCTACACCCTGCAACGGATCAATAATTTGCTGGGTCTGGGGATTATACGCGATCGCATTAATGGTAAAATCACGTCGATACAGGTCAGTCTCTAGGGTTTCCCCTTCCTGTTGAGCGATGTCAACGGTGGCGGTATCAAAAACAACTCTGGCAATCTGTCGCGCTTCATCCAGCACCACAAACCCAGCTTTGTAATGACTTGCCAGCTTACGAGCGACTTTCACCGCGTCATGGGGAACCACAAAGTCCAAATCCAAATAGTCAGCCTGTCGCCCCAGCAACGCATCTCGTACCGCACCACCGACTAAGCAGGCTTGAGGCGGTAGCCACTCTAGACTGAAGGGAAACCTTTCAGGAGACAGAACCGATAAGTCAGAATTCATCGTATATCTCGTGAGACTCCGGGTTCAGCGAAGCAACCCGGAGAGGGATAGAGGTCAAATCAACCCTTCCAACAAGGGGAGATTTGACAATCCAGTCGCAGGCACGACATTTCGACTTCGCTTGGCGGCGAACGATTAACCCCGTGCTTCGCTGCAACAACCGGACTTTCTTGGCAGTAAACTGCCCAAGTCTTTTCCAGCTAGCATCGCTAACTGAAACCTGCTTCTCAGTGTCTCCAGAACACCA
>NZ_JAVJQN010000066.1:0-96734 GCF_040218245.1 Coleofasciculus sp. E1-EBD-02
TGAAGGGAAAATCAACTGAACGGAAATCTAGCTTGTTCACTATCCTATACCAAAATAATAAACTTTGCCTTGAGTTTTTGATTAAGTTTTCATAAAGCGGGGAACTTTTCCCTGATTATCAGCAATAGGTCGTAAATGTTACAGTTTTAAACTTAACCCCCCTTAACCAAGCTGTCATGGATTAATTTGACTATTGTAGAGACGCGCCATGGCGCGTCTGGGGGGTTTAGTTACATCTGGGTGCAACCGAAAAGATAGTCGTGAAACCCGCCCCTACACAATTCACACATCAGCCTATCCTCCGTAAAATTACGGAGACGGTAAACTCCCCATGTCAGCCATTTGTCGTAGAACCCCGTAAGTCTCTGCTTAAAGATTTGATAAAGGTATTAAAAAATGGTTGATTTTCCTTAACATTTCCGTTTACCCTGCAAATAGGCATCTACTACAAACATCATGCAGGTTGGAAAAAAACTCACAGCCAAAGAACAACCCGACTGGATCTGTCCAGACATCAGTCCCCACTGGCAACTCAGCCAACAGGCGTCATCCAAACAGTATACTCTGCGATCGCGCCACGATAATCGTCAGTTTCCCTTATCTCCAGCCGAGGTTTACGCCCTCAGCCATTTCACCGGAAATTTCACGGTTACTCAACTTCAACAGCACTGTCAGAAAAAATATAATTCAGCAATTTCCCCTAATTTTGTCCTGGATTTATGGCAAAAACTGATTACACTTGGCATTCTCTCATCAGATGAATCCATTCCACCTAACCCACCCGTTAAAGCAGACAGAGAGCAAAACATAAACAATGGCAGAAAAATTCCCAACCCAACCCATTCTCAGCCACCGATAGACAATAAGATATTAGACACCGATAACACAGAACACCAGCCAAATTCTCCACCCCCCAATTCCCCCAAACTTCAACTCAAATCCTGCGTTCAATGGATTCCTCACTCCGATGGTTATTGGATATTACGCAATCCCGAAGATGTCACCTTTCTCCAAGTTGATTCTCACAGTAAAGCCGCCATCGAGCAACTGGGAAAACATCCCCCCGCCGATATCGCCAAACACAATAACCTCACCCTTGAACAACTCCGCTACCTCCTACAACTTCTCACCGCCACCGGGATGTTAGTCGGAACCAAACCCGCCAAACCTCCCAAACGTAAATTCACCCCACTCCAACTCCTCTTTTTCAAAGTTCCCCTATTTAATCCCGACGCTTGGTTAACTCAACATATCAATAAACTGCACTGGATTTGGACACGCCCAACCTGTCTCATCCTGTGCTTTTTTTTAGCCATTTCTCTATCTATTGGTTTATCTCAACGTCCCGAAATTCTCCTCACCGGACAACAATTAGTCGCAAATCAGGGCATTTCTCTCCTATTCCCCTTTGCCCTACTCGCCATGTTAGTTGTCACCCTACACGAACTTGGACATGCCTTTACCCTGAAACATTACAACGGCATTGTCCCCGAATTCGGGCTACTGTTCATGTTTTTAATGCCAGCCGCTTATACCAATACCACCGATTCCTATTGCCTCTCTCGATTTAAACGAATCTTAGTCGTCGGCGCAGGTATTATTTGTCAACTCATTATTGCTGCAATCGCCTTTTGGTTATGGCAATCCTCTGCCAATTGGTTAGCCACCGCCAGTTATCTGTTGATGGTAGCCGCACTCTTTACCATCGCCCTCAACCTCAATCCCCTGGCAAAATTTGACGGCTACTATCTCGCCGTCGCCCTCACCGGAATCAACAACCTCCGCACTCGTTCCTTCCAATTTTACGGAAACCTACTACGCCGAAAACCCAGCCCAGAACCCCGCCACAATCGCCTAATCCTCGCCACTTACGCCCCCTTCAGCCTCCTCTATATCCTCTTCGTCTTCGGTAGCCTCTTCACCCTAATCACCAATTGGACATTAACCAACATCCCCTTTTGGACAATTACCCTACTCACAATTTGGGCAATTTACTACTACTTCCCCCAAAAACCAGCCGAGGTGCAGAAAAACAAAAAAAACAACAAACACAAACCAACAAATCCCTCCAAACCCCTCTGCGAACCTCTGCGCTTCCCTCTGCGAACCTCTGCGTTTCAAAAAAATCCCCAACCCCTAACCCCCATGAACCCCTCCCAAAACTTACAACTCGCCCCCCCAACCAGCAAACCCCACCTTCCCCTAAAGCGAATCGCCATCCTCCTCACCATCGCCACCAGCGTAAGCCTAATCAGCCTCATCCCTACCTCCTTTGAAGTCGGGGGTTCCGTCGAACTCGAAACCCGCGAAGGCGCAAGAGCCATTGTTCGCACACCCATAGCGGGAGTCATTACAAAAATCTACGTCAAACCCGGAGAAACCGTCCAACCGGGACAAATTTTGGCACAATTATCCAGTCTAGAATTAGACCGAGAAATTGCCACCATCGAACAACAACTCGTCCAAGCCCATCAAGTCTTAGACACCGCCCAGAAACAACGCATCCGCGCCGAAGCCCAACTGGTAGAAGTCCAAGCGATAGCTGAAGCAATGATGACAAAAACCCGTCGAGAAAGCCTACGCGCAAAAGCCCTCACCCAAGGACAACTCACCCCCGAAATTCAAGTCTTAAACACCCAACGCCAACGCCTCCAAGAACGCATCCCCGAACTCCAGGAAAAACTACAACGCTATCACCAACTCTACGAACAAGGCGCGATTTCCCGCAACCGCCGCGATGAAGTCGAAAGTGAACTCCATAACATTGAAAGTAATCTAGTCGCCAAAACCCAAGAAATCGCCGCCGCCAAACAAAACCAAACCGATACCGCCCGTGACTTACAAACCGAAACCGCTTCCCAACTCGCCGCCATTGACGCCTCGGAAATGATTGCCACGGCACAATCCCAGATGCTAACTCAACAACAAGCGATCGCGACGCTAAAAAACCGCCTATCTGAACTAAAAACCCATAAACAAAATCTTACCCTACGGTCTCCCATCGCCGGGGTTATCCTCACCAATGATTTAGACTTGCGGCAAAATCAAGAACTCAAACCCACCGAAGACTTTCTCCTAGAAATCGCTGAACTCAGCAACCTCACCGCCACAGTAGACATTAAGGAAGAAGACTTAGAATATGTAGAAAACCATAAACCCGTTACCTTCCGTCCCCGCCAAGCTAAACTAAGACCGTACACCGCCACCGTACAACGAATTCTGCCTCAAATTCAGCACGAACCCTCCCAACCCCAGCCCATCGCCCAAGTCGAAATTGTTGTGGATAACAGCGATGGTAAACTCTATCCGGGAGCGACAGGATATGCCAAAATCTACTCAGAACGGATTCCTCTGTATCAACGTTTAGGGCGAGAACTGATGCGCTTAGTTCCCTTAGAGCGATTCCTGTGGCGAGAAACGGCAAAATAGATAGGGGTTGCTGCAGGGAGTTTTGTGGTGAGGGGAGGGAACAGGGAACAGTTTCACCTCACTGTCTCCGGCAGATTTTGCCTACACATCCAATACGTTACAATACAAGGTAATGAAAAGCCAAAGAGAGAATTATTCTAATGACAACGGAGACAATTTCTTTTCAAGTTTCTCAAGATATACTCGCCGCTTTAAAAGTGGGTTCACTGGAGCTAACCAATACCCTGCGCTTGTTAGCAGCAATCACCTATTTTCAGGAGAAAAAATTATCCTTGGGCAAAGCCGCAGAACTGGCTGGGATTAATCGCTTAGAATTTATGGATATTTTAGCAGCAAAAGGTATTATAATTTTTGATTATGATGAATCGGTTATAGAAAGCGAAATCCAAGGAATAAGTCACTTATAAAGCCAGACAATGATTATCAGCAATGCCACACCTTTAATTGCTTTTGCCAAAATAAATCAGTTATCTTTACTGCGACAAATAGTTGGCAATTTGACGATACCTGATGCTGTGGCTCAAGAACTATCAGACTATACTCAAAACAAAACTGGATTTATTGACTTAGAACAAGAGACTTGGATTACTATTCAGACGATTACCGCTAAAGAACAACTCGCTTTACTACTGCCTAGCCTGGATAGAGGAGAAGCAGAAGTGATTACTTTGGCATTAGAAAAAAAAGCTAACCTTGTTTTAATCGATGAGTTAACGGGTAGAAAGGTAGCAGAGTCGCTTAATCTTAACGTTTCCGGTTCGGTGGGAATTTTGATTAAAGCGAAGCAATTAGGAGAGATTGAAGCCGTTAAGCCGTTTTTAGATGCGATGCTCAAGCAGGGAATATATTTTAGTCAGAGGTTTATTGATGCCGTACTACAGTTAATGGGAGAAGCCTAAAAATGGGAGTAGGTTGGGTTTCCTGCGTCAACCCAACCGAATTAAGTAAGGATTTACACCTGATATTTTGATTAAATAATACACTTCCTCGTTAATATTGGTGGGTTACAGCGGATACTTCATTGAATGGTTATCGCTTCGGTTTAAATTTCGCCTAACCCACCCTACGTTTTTTCAATGTAGTGGTGTGGTACACCTAAGTAAGATGAATTTGAATTACATCCAGAAATTGTAGGGGCGCACTGACGTGCGCCCATCAAATGGACATATCTAATCCATAATTGTAGTTGTGTCGCACCAGTCAGTTGGCTTGACGACGTAAACCCCACAAAATCAAGGATTATTCTCTGACCTATTGATTCAATAATACACCTCCCCGTTAATAGTGGTGGGTTACGGCTGATTGTTCATTGAATGGTTATCGCTTCGGTTTAAATCCCGCCTAACCCACCCTACGTTTTTGAAATCCAAGCACCATTGTAGAGACGTTGAATGCAATGTCTCTACTCTTTTTTTTTGAGACAAAGGGGTTTTTATTTTGACTAATTTGTTATAACATCATTACAAGTAACTAATGCACCCAACCAAACACAAGGAGAAGAACCCAATGAAACCTTTATTCCCTCAATTCGACAAATCCCTGACCGCTGAAACCACTGCCCAGCAAACGTTAGCGGAATTTGGTGTTACCCAACTCCTCGATCGGATCAAGCACTACCGCGACATTGACTTCGATGCGTCGCAAATGCACCTAACCGATGCAGAAGTGAATGCGATCGCAAACCTATTTATCCAGGAGTTGACTCGCGACACAATCTTCGCCCGATAAACCAGCGGGAAAAATACATTATTGACCTCTATAGTTACTGTCAATTAGGGATGACGCCAAGGCAGTTTTATAGCAAATGGGATGTCACCTATGAACAACTGTCTCATATCTGTTCCCGTTCCCTGGGGACAGTGCAGTGTTGGTTTAAACGAGGTAAAGGATACTACACCCCTCAACCCGTAGATTTACGCCATCTGGCAATCCTGGACTTTTTGTTAGAGCATTTTGAAGAGTTACCCCAATCCCTGATCAAGTTGTTGTGTTCCTCTTAATCAGCTATTCGGCATTTAAACCTTAATGTCAAGAGTGGTAAAATCATTGTAGTGCGAGCATCTTGCTCGCTACATTAAATACTAAGTTTTGTAAACAAGCCTCAAACCCTTACTGTTCCCTGTTCCCTGTTCCCTGTTCCCTAATCTCCACCGCTAACTTTAATTGTGTCCACCTACTTATCATCATTTTGCTATTAGCGACTCAACGAGGGAAGAAAACTGACTAACTCAGGAAACGCGATAATTAAGACAACAATTAGCGCCTGAAGTAAAATAAATGGAATTGCCCCCCAATAAATCTCTGTCGTCTTCACCTCCGGTGGAGCGACACCCCGTAAGTAAAAGAGGGCAAAGCCAAAGGGTGGTGTGAGAAAAGACGTTTGTAAATTCGCCCCCAAAATAACCCCATACCAGACAAGATTTACATCCAGAGATTCCGCCACAGGAACAAACAAAGGAACGATAATAAAGGCGATTTCAAAAAAGTCAATAAAAAAACCTAAAATAAACACCGTTACCATACTCACTGCCAGAAAGCCAATTTGACCTCCGGGTAAATTGGCGAGAATATCAAACATAAACTGATCGCCCTCTAAACCGCGAAAGACTAAACTAAACGCCGTAGAACCCAGTAATATAAAAATCACCATGCTGGTAATTCGTAGCGTAGCGTCACAGGCTTGGCGTAACGATAGCCACGTTAACTTACGATTAGCCGCAGCGAGTACCATCGCGCCCACACAACCCACCGCCCCGGCTTCTGTTGGTGTGGCAAAGCCAAAAAAGATACTGCCTAAGACTAAAAGAATTAATAATAACGGTGGGAACATGGCAAACAGAACTCGACGTCCTAAAGCTTTCCCGCCAATGTCACGAACCTCAGCGGGTAAAGCAGGTGCAGCACTGGGTTTTAACCATGCCACAATCAGTACATGTACCGCAAAAGCTGTGGTCATTAATAACCCAGGAATTAAGGAACCAATAAATAAGTCCCCAACCGAAATTCCTAACTGATCTGCTAATACAACTAAAACCACACTCGGCGGAATAATCTGTCCCAACGTCCCCGATGCGGCGATTACCCCCGTTGCCAACCGTTTATCATAACCGTAGCGCAGCATAATCGGTAAGGAAATCAGTCCCATCGCCACTACAGTTGCAGCGACAACCCCAGTAGTAGCGGCTAATAGCGCCCCCACTAATACTACGGCTAAGGCAAGTCCCCCCCGCAAGCGCCCAAACAAAATCCCCATAGTTTCTAACAGGCGTTCAGCAATGCCAGATTTTTCCAGCATGGAACCCAAGAAGATAAAATAAGGGATTGCCAATAGGGTATAATTTGCCATGATCCCAAAAATACGCTGGGGCATGGCAGTCAGGAAGATGGGGTCAAAGACACCCAGACTCACACCAATAATCGCAAACGCGATCGCAACCCCTCCCAGAGAGAATGCCACAGGATAGCCCAGGGACAGAAATACCAACGCCCCGACAAACATCAGAGGACCTAACCAGTCATACTCCAGCATCATGATGTTCCTCCTGGGGTGTAAGATAGCCCGTGAAAATTGCCCAGTTTTTAATCGCTTGGGAAATCCCTTGCAGAATCAGGAGGACAAAGCTGACAATAATCATAGATTTGATCGGATAGCGGGGTAATCCCCCCGGATCAGGAGACATTTCCCGAATTGCCCAGGAATTGAGAATGGTTCCCCAGGAGAAATAAATCACCATTAAACAAAAGGGAATTAAGAATAACAGCGTCCCAATTAAATCAGCCAAGGACCTCCATTTCGGCGCCCAGCTTTTATGGAACACATCCACCCGCACATGTTCATCATGGCGCAGGGCGTAGGCTGCACCCAAAAGGAATACCAGGTCAAATAAATACCATTGACCTTCGATAAAGGCATTGGAACTGAGGTTTTGACCGACAAAATAGCCAATATAGCGTCCGGCAACATTCCATGTCCCGATCGCGATCATTAATAATACTAGCCAGTAGGTTAGGCGACCAACCCATTCGTTGAAGGCATCGATGAGTCGAGAAATCTGTAATAATTGCTGCAAGGCTTACGGCTTCTCCTGAAACACCAGATGTGTATTTTACCGCCACTGTTGCCAGGAATATAGCAAATTTTCGCCTTTCTTCAGACGGGGGACACCTCGACTTACCTCGACTTCGCTCGGTAACACGCTCGGTGTGTCAGATGGGGAAGATTGTGTAGGGGCGGGTTTCACGACTATCGTTTGAAATGGTGCGTTACGCTTTGCTAACGCACCCTACACCCGCCCCGACTTGACAAATGACAAATGACCAATGACCAATGACAAATCAATGCTCGGCGTAATTCGGAAAGTTGGTAAAATTAGAAACTGGTTGCCCCTAAACGAAAAGTGGTGGGTCAAATTTGACCTACTGCGGACATTAGTGCGCCGGGATTTGGAGGCACGGTATAAAGGTTCGGTATTGGGGAATTTGTGGCCCCTCCTCAATCAACTCTCGCAGTTGCTGATTTACACCTACGTGTTTTCCATTGTTCTGAAGGTGAAACTAAGTCTGAAGGGATTACCTGCGGATAACAATATTGCCTTTGGCTTATGGTTGTTTGCCGGGTTATTGCCGTGGATTGCCTTTACTGGCGGGTTAACCCAATCGGCGGGTTCAGTCGTCGGACAACCCAATTTGGTAAAAAAGGTGGTGTTTCCCTTGGCACTATTACCACTGGTTCCCGTATTATCGACATTTATTGAAAGTGCCTTGGGGTTAGCCGCATTGATTGTGTTAGTGGCGATATCCTCAGGAACATTACATCCCACGTTAGCGTTATTGCCTTTAGTGTGGTTAACTCAGTTGTTGTTAACTGCCGGATTAGGATATTTGGCAGCCGGATTAACCGTATTTTTGCGAGATATTCCCCAAACATTAGGGGTGATTTTAAATCTTTGGTTTTATATGACGCCGATTGTCTATCCCGCTTCAGTGATTCCAGAAAACTTACGGGATTGGGTATTTTGGTTGAATCCTCTGGCGGTAATTGCCCAGGTTTATCGGGATTTGGTATTAGTGGGTTCAGTGGAACATGGGTTAGAATGGGCAGTCGCGTTTTGCGTTTCTGGGGTTGTGTTTGGTGTGGGGGTTTGGTGTTATCAGAAATTACGTCCCGCGTTTGCCGATGTATTGTAGGGGCACGGCATTGCCGTGCCCTCTGTAGGGGTTTGGGGGTTTGGGTTGGCGTGTCAATTTTGATAGAATTGGCGCGATCGCGGCTAAATTGGTAATCGGTGAGGTATTACTAACAATAGTCAAAGATAACCCATCTCCCGCATCATTTCCACCTCAGCGTCCAATTCCGGCACATCATAATGCACAGGAATCTGACGACTTGCCAGCAGCTTTTGAAAGTGCAAACGGGGCAAATTTGCCAATCGACTAGCTTGCGCTAATGTCAAGCGTTCCTGCTGAAACAGCAAAATGGCAATTTCTTGTAACATCTCTACATCCGAGAGTTGGGCGATGTTCAAAACTTCATCGGGAATGACAACAGCCATCGGGTAAACTTTAGACTCGTTTACTTCTATTGTACAGACATTTGAGGCTAACTCTTTCATTAATGGACTTAGAGTTATCGGGATTGTTGGGATTATCGAGATTATTGAAATTATCGCGGTTGTAGGGGCGAGTCGCTGCATATCGTAGGTGGTGTAAGAATTAACCTATATCGACTCGCCCCTGTTTAAATGCGGTATTAGATCATTACCAATACCCAGCGGGGGGCGACCCGATCAAATTAGAGGTTAGGTAATGTTAATTGAATGCGGCGGGTCGCCCCTACCAGGGTTTAAAGGTATCTGATGCCCGATTTTTCCCCATATCTTATACCGGGCGACCCGATACAATTAGAGGTTAGGTAATGTTGATTGAATGCGGCGGGTCGCCCCTACCAGGGTTTAAAGGTATCTGATGCCCGATTTTTCCCCATATCTTATACCGGGCGACCCGATACAATTAGAGGTTAGGTGATGTTAATTGAATCTGGCGAGTCGCCCCTACCAGGGACAAATGGCGAAATTACCTACCAAATCCCCCGATTGCCGACACCGCCAGAATGAAGTAAGATTCAGCCTCAAGGTTAACTTGGACTAGGATTGATTAGCTTTAATTCGGTCTTATGTAACCAAACAATTAAACAATTTCTCAACTGGCACAACAATAAACGAATAGTCGATACGATTTTCCGCGTCTTTGGGTCATACCATTCCTGTGCAATTCCCAAAACTGTCCCGTTGTCCTTAAATTATCAGCCAATCGATTCCTATTCTTGAATAAATTGAATCCACCAAATTTTGATGAAGAAAGGGACTATGGAATCACCGTTTAACAACCAAATCCACAGTAACGCTTGGGTGTTTCAAACCTGGGCTTCTTTTATTATTTCCGTCTCGGCTATGAGTATCGGGATTTTATATCTACCCGTCGATAGTTGGACAAAAAGTTTTATGGGAATGGGATTAGCCTTCTCTGTTGGCTCAACCATTAGCCTTGCCAAAACTACCCGCGATATTCACGAATCAAAACGCATTATCTCCAGAGTGGATGAAGCAAGAATCGAAAAGTTGCTCAACGAAAACCATCCGCTTAAATAAGGGGAAGGCGTAGATTATTGGATTATTTCCAGTTCCAAATTAACCCGTACCGTAGGGGCGCACCGACGTGCGCCCTGCACCGACGTGCGCCCTGTGAACTACGTATTACTCCGTTATATAAGCACAGGCGCTACCTGTAGGGGCACGGCAATGCCGTGCCCCTACCATAAATGGCGTTTGTGTGTAAGGGCACGGCAATGCCGTGTCCCCACCATAAATGGCGTTTGTGCGTAAGTCCTGTTATATACACTGGGCTAACGATAGGCTAAAATTATCGTCGATGGGCGCACGCCGTGCGCCCCTACGAACGGAACTTTTGAATTTAGTCAGCCTCCAGCCAATAATAAAAACCCTCAATGACAATTAGCCATCGAGGATTTATACAGAAGAGACTGTAATACACAGCCTATTTTTTGGGGCTTGGTTTTGACTTATATTGTTTAAGCGCTTTCTTGCGCCGCATTTTGGTCGCCACGACAGCCGACTCAATCGGAAATCCAGCCACGGGAATAACCTGAAACTGTCGCTCGTCTTCTAGCTGCTTGAGTTCGGTGTAGTCTACCCAGTGGATGCAATTGACTGGACAGGTGTCAATCGCTTCTTGGATTAAGTCTTCTGGGTCACCATCTTGGCGAAAGGCACGCGCTCGCCCATGATCTGGCTCGATGTAAAATGTATTGTGAGCTGTATGGGCACAATGCTTACAGCCAATACAAGTAATTTCATCGACATAAACACCTTTCTGCCGCAGCTCACCACCGAGTTCGGGTTCTAAACCTGAACGCTCTGGTGCATCTCGGAAGACGCCGCCGAGTTCGGGTTCTAACCCTGAACGCTCTGGTGTCGGGGAGAAATCAGACATTACGCACTCCAGCGTTGGACAACTAAACGGATTGAACCGTCTTGATTATTTTCTTGTTGGGCAACTTGAAACCCTTGCTTGGCAGTTTCGTTCATTACCGTATGAAATGCATACCGTTGGGTGATTCGGTTGAGGAAACCCTCGACAGATAAAGGCTGTTGCCAGTATTGGAGGTCAGCAACTAGCTCGTATTCTTTGCCATTCCAGGCAAAACCCACATCGTAGTTGTTTTCTTGTTCGATAACGACTTCGGCGGTTCTAGATTGACCGCGATACCCACGCACTTGACTCGGACCAGCTTTCCAATCGACACCAAGGTCTGTTAACGCCGATTGTAAAGAGGTCAGGTTGCGGATTTGAGTTTTTATGTTGCTGAAATGTGACATTTTGGTTAAAGAAAGCTAATTGAACAAAAAAACTTACCAAGAGCTATAGGTCGCTTGAGCGGTTGCTGTTGCCGACTGCTGAGTCGGTTGGGTAAAGTATTCCGATGTTTGCTCCATCGAGACGACTTGCCCTAACTGAGCTTCAATGGCAGCAGTCACTTCCGCACAAGAGGCGCCAACGATACCCGTGACTTTCTCTTGCACTCGACCATCTGGATAAATGACAAATTCTAAGGTTTCCATCAGTTTGTTAACGGTTGGGTCAGTCCTCCAGTTCTTTGCTGTAACACCTAAGCGACAGCTTCTGAGCGTACACAACCAGCTATCTCGCCAGTTGAGCAATCTCTCGTTATTATTCGCATCATAGCGAATTAAACCGTAACAGAAATTAATACTTGATTAGTATCATACACTAATCTTTTGTTAAGTTTCGCGTATCTTGCCCTCCCAGTCAAGCGCCAGGATCGTCCAAATTGTGTTCTTAACAAAAAGATACATAGAGATGAGGCACAGGGAAGATGGGGGAACTGGGGAAGCAGAGGAAGCTGGGGAAGCAGAGGGAGCAGAGGGAGCGGGGGAAGTGGTGAGAGATAATGAAGGTTTGTGTGATTTAAGGTGTATCGCTATGAGTGAGACCCATAAGGCAAATTTGATGGATTCTACGTTAAACAAACCCATTCGAGTCGGTATTTTAGGCTTTGGCGGATTAGGACAAGCGGCGGCTAGAGTGCTGGCTGGTAAACGGGAGATGATTTGGGTCGCTGCTGCTGATAAGCAGGGCTGGGCTTATAATGCAACTGGGCTAGATCCCGATCGCGCGATCGCAACGTATCATAATCAAGGGTCACTGGGGTATCTCGAACCCGCAGGTACTCTCAGCAATAACACGATTGCTGATTTAATCGAAAATGCGGCAGTGGATGGCTATTTCCTTGCCCTACCTAATTTGCCGAATACGTTTATGGCATCAGTCGCCCGTCAGTTTATCCAATCAGGATGGCGGGGGGTACTTGTAGACGCCCTCAAACGCACCAGTGCGGTAGAACAGTTACTCGCCATGAAAGATGAACTCCAAGCCGCCGGAATCACCTACATGGCGGGATGTGGTGCTACACCAGGACTGTTAACCGCTGCGGCTGCGATCGCGGCTCAAAGCTATGCTGAAATACACAGCGTTAAAATTACCTTTGGTGTCGGTATTGCCAATTGGGAAGCCTATCGCGCCACGATTCGAGAAGATATTGCCCACCTTCCCGGCTACGATGTGGAACAGGCACGTCAGATGAGTGATGCGGATGTGGAAGCGCTTCTGGATCAAACCAATGGCATCCTCACCTTAGAGAATATGGAACATGCCGATGATATCATGTTGGAATTAGCGGGTATATGTTCGCGCGATCGCGTCACTGTAGGGGGCGTTGTTGATACCCGTAATCCCAAAAAACCCTTGAGTACGAATGTCCAGGTAACCGGACGCACCTTTGAGGGCAAAATCTCCACCCACACCTTTACCCTCGGCGACGAAACCAGTATGGCGGCTAATGTCTGTGGTCCAGCCTTTGGCTATCTCAAAGCAGGGATATCATTACATCAACGAGGTCTTTACGGTTTATTTACAGCGGCTGAAGTGATGCCCCACTTTGTTCGATAGTCATTGGTCATTGGTCATTGGTCATTGGTCATTGGTCATTGGTCATTTGTCATTTGTCATTTGTCATTTGTCATTTGTCATTGGTCATTTGTCGAAGAATTTTTGCACTCCGTTGAGGCGGGTTTAGTGAGATTAGGGCGAAAACCAAACATTACATTAATGGTAAAACCCTCCCCTACACACAGGGCGGGTTTTGCAGCCCAGCTAGGGATAACAACCAATATTAGTCCCTAAACCTGCCCCTACTCTTCCCTATCTTCCCCATCTCCCCTATCTTCCCTGTACTAAGCAGGTGGACGTTCCGTAGAGAAGCTTTCTGATTTTTCCTCTTCCGTCACATAATCTGGACTTTGCATGACAAACGGTAAACAAGCACCCGATAACCCCTGTTGAATCCGTTGGGGTGTTTCCGGGAAGATGACAAATAAGGGATAAATCCGGTCAACGCCTTCACTGAGAATATGTTGATGGCGGGGGGGCATTAGCCACTCATAGTCTTTATCGAGCAACACTTGCGTCTGACGCCAACGACTCAATAAATCCGAAAAATCTTCATGAGGGCGATGAATGAAAATGATAATTTCCACCCCCATTTTTATTTTCCATTCTGGGTCACACATTAACATGGCAACATCACAGGGTAAGCCAACCGTTCCATTCAAGCTGGTTAGATTAGAATGTCCTGTTGATGATTGAAGATGGCGTAGGCGCACAATGGGTAGAGGAATCGTGATCACACTTTCTGAGGGGCGGCGCATACTCGGAATCATTTCCAAGTAAGGTCGATGTTGTTTCAGCAGCGCCAACGCCCCCTCATGGTGGCTATATTCGGCTAAACTTGTTTCGTAATTAGATGGCTTAACTGGCATTTTTAAATAAGTGGTAACGTCTTATGGACTAGTTTAAATACTATTCACGAACCGTAGTGGAGAATCAGTAGAGGTTGCTCAGGTTGTTAGTACCGATCCCTGGGAATTCACGCATTCAAAATGCTTACCTTATAGGCGTTTCAGTAATGCGTGCAAGGATAGTTTTTTTCCGTCATACTGTACGAGTAGCTGAATCAACGCGGCAAATCCTCTACCATCAAACGGTTATAGGCATGGACGCCCCATATCCTGGAAATGCTGCCCAATTTAACCCAACGTTTCAAACACTTTAAACATGGGCAGATACATAGAGACCAGAATTGTACCAACCATTCCCCCGATGACAATAATCATCACAGGCTCTAAAATACTGGTCAACGCTTTTACCGTTTGCTCAACTTCATCTTCATAGAAATCGGCAACCTTCATCAGCATTGAATCCAATTCCCCAGTTTCTTCACCAACACTAATCATCTGAATAGCTAGACCGGGGAAAACTTGCTCATTTTGCATGGCAACACTGATCAAACCCCCTTGCTGAATTTCCTGCTTGGTCGCTTCCACCGCGTTAGCAATCACTTGGTTTCCTGAGGTATCCCGAACAATGTCTAAGGCATTAAGAATGGGAACTCCGGAACGAGTTAACGTACCGAAGACGCGGCAAAACCGGGCGACTGATGATTTTTCATTCAGTTCACCAAACAGAGGTACTTTCAATAGGAGTGCATCGATTTGCAGGCGACCGGGTGGGGTTTTGTAGTACTGCTTGATGGCAACTGTGGTAACGATGATCACCCCAACTGGAATCAGAGCGTACCAGCTTCTGAGAACACCACTCAACCAGAGCATAAAGGCAGTCAGGGCTGGTAATGTTCCGCCGATTTCTTCAAAAATCCCGGCAAAGATAGGGATGAGAAAAATGGTCATTCCCAAAAACACCAGTACAGCAAAGCCACCAACCACCAGAGGATAAGTCATTGCCGACTTAATCTGGTTTTGCAGCCGCGCCATATCTTCCAGCAGCTTGGCTAATCGGTTGAGAACTTCATCTAGGACACCCCCAACCTCCCCCGCTTGCACCATACTGACATAGAGTTGGTCGAAACAGGCGGGATGTTCTCGCATGGCATCTGAGAGACTGGTTCCCTGCTGAACTTCACTACTGATTACTGTCAGTGATTTTTTCAGCTTAGGATTGTCACATTGATCCGATAAGATACCCAGACAACGCACGATGGCGACTCCAGCATTAACCATTACCGCAAATTGCCGGGAAAAAACGGCTCGGTCTTTGACACTGACGCTCGTCATTTTTTCCTGGAGTGCGTCTAAATTTAGGTCTTCCAGGCTAAACGCTTTCTGAATACTGCCGACAGTGGGATATTGATTTTGCAAGTGGGCGCGGGCTTGATCCGTAGAAAGAGCTTGAACTTTCTCTTTTTTGGCGTTTCCTTTGGAATCCCGAACCTCAGCAATAAAGGTAGGCATAGCTTGCGTCTGAATGAAAAAAGGATTGAAGGAAAGGGTTAGTTGTCCGGTGATATTTTTTGCAGTTCACGAGAGAACTAACCCCGATAACTTAACGAGTCTTAGCACCAACTTTGCCGCCTTTGGCACCAGCACCAGCCATTCCAGCAGCACCGCCGAGAATACGCTGTAACTCGTCAGGCTTGGAACTCTTGGACACGGCTGTTTCAAAGGAAATCGTGCCTTGTTTGACTAAATTGGCTAATGTCTGTTCCATGGTGATCATGCCCATTTTCATCCCGGTTTGAATGGCGGAATACATTTGGGACACTTTCCCTTCACGGATCAAGTTAGAGATAGCCGGGGTGACAATCATAATTTCCTGTGCCATTGCCCGACCAAACTCACCAGGTTTCGGGTTTTTCTTGGGTACCAAGGTTTGACTGAAGACGGCGACCAAGGAGTTCGAGAGCTGAGCTTGGACTTGAGCTTGTTGTTCAGGAGGAAACACGTCCAGCATCCGGTTCACGGTTTGAGAGGCGGAACTGGTGTGCAAGGTTCCCATGACCAAGTGACCCGTTTCTGCAGCTGAAATCGCCAGTGAAATGGTTTCCAAGTCCCGCATCTCGCCGACCAGAATCACATCCGGGTCTTCCCGTAAGGCGGCTTTGAGCGCATTGGCAAAGCTTTTGGTATCTTCACCTTTTTGACGTTGGTGAACTAAGCTTTTAATGTTGGGAAAAACGTATTCCACCGGGTCTTCGACGGTGAGAATATGTTCAGGTCGGGTGCGATTAATTAAATCAATCATTGCCGCCAGTGTGGTGGTTTTTCCTGAACCCGTTGGTCCGGTCACCAGTACTAACCCCCGAGGGCGTTCGCTCATTTCCCGGACAATATCCGGCAGACCTAACATATCAAAGTTGGGAATCTTGGAGGACAAGGCTCGCAAGCAGGCGGCGTAGTAGCCGCGCTCCTTATAAACATTGACTCGGAAGCGAGCCAATCCCTTCACCCCATAAGAGCAATCCAATTCCCAGTTCTGCTCCAATTCCTTGCGTTGACTATTATTGAGCATACTGAAAATCAGCTTCTGACATTCTTGGGGATTCAGTGGGTCTTCCCCAAAGGGTTGGAGTTTACCACTAATGCGGAAATAGACCGGTGCCCCAGCTTGAATATGCATATCTGAGCCACCCATTTCAACGAGCTGCTCCATCAAGTCTTCAATCATTAAATCCATTGGCATGGCATTGTCTCCCAATCAGAATCAGTTGTTGCTTTTTAGTGTTTTTGGCTTAATCAATTATTGTTGGAGGTTGAAGCCAACAACAATTCAGGAATACCGCAGAACTTAGTCCCGGAAACGTGGGGTCATACAGTACGGACAGTCTAACCACTCCTGTTCTAACCCAGCGCCGCAAGTGCTACAGGAGAGGGATTGCTTACGTTTGGCTTTCATTTCTGCCTCAAGACCGGAATCAGTAAACGTTACCCGTTCAACTTCTTCCAACGTGGTATGACCGTCCTGCACCAGGTTTAAACTGTAGGATAATAGGGTTTTCATCCCTTCTTCAACCGCTGCTTCTTTGATCCGTTCGGTAGGCGCTCCTTCATTGATTAGGAGTTGCAGTCGTTCGGTGTTCCGCATGACTTCATACACACCTACTCGTCCTTTGTACCCAATCCCATTACATTTTTGACAGAGTGTGCCTTTGGCACGAGCGTCGGCAATTTCATCGGGTTGTAGGGTATTGGCTTTATAAAACGTGACTTCCCCTTCACTGGAAGCCGCCAAACCAAATCGAGCCAGTTCAGCAGCAGTAGGTTGGTAAGGTGTGCGACACTCCGTACAAACCCGCCGCATTAGGCGCTGGGCTAGCACTCCTAGAAGCGCACCTGATACCATGAACGGTTCAACTCCCATTTCATCCAGGCGGGGAATGGCGCCAGCCGCGTCGTTGGTATGCAGCGTGGTTAAGACTAAGTGTCCGGTGAGCGCCGCTTCAATCGCGGTTTTCGCCGTTTCCTTATCTCGCGTCTCACCCACCAGAATTACATCGGGATCTTGCCGTAGAAATGAGCGCAGAATCGAGGCAAAGTCCATGTTTTTTTCTCGCAGTACCTGTACCTGGGTAATACCGGGTAAGGAATATTCAATCGGATCTTCTGCGGTGCTGATATTGACTCCTGGGTCATTGCGCTCAGCCAGCATAGAATATAGGGTTGTGGATTTACCCGAACCAGTAGGACCCGTGACCAAGATCAGCCCAAAGGGTCGTGCTGTCATTTCCCTGACAATTTCTAAGCTTTCTGGGTCGGTGATCAGAATATCCAAACCCAACTGGGTGCTAGAGTTATCTAAAATCCGCAGGACAATCTTCTCACCATAGCGGCTAGGTAAGGTACTGACCCGGAAGTCAACCTTGCGCCCTTGGAACATGCGCCGAATTCTGCCATCTTGGGGCAATCGGCGTTCAGCGATGTCCAAATCTGACATAATTTTGAAGCGGGCAGCAACGGCATTTTTGATTGTTTTAGGTAAGTTCTCAAAGGCTTGCCGCAGTACGCCGTCTTTGCGGAAGCGAACCCGCAAGTATTCTTCTTGGGGTTCGATGTGAATGTCTGAAACGTCTTCTTGTAGGGCTTTGGCGAGGATTTTATTCACCAAGTTAATTACCGGGGCACCACCGGCGTCACCCGCGACTTTCGATATGTCTTCTTCCGTTTCCTCTGGTGCATCAGACAGCGTTAAATTATCAAGATCCTGACTGATGTTTGTCTGCTTGGCGGCTTCCTGTTCCTTCTCTTGTGCCAGTTTTTTATCCCGATATTGATTAATCAGATGCTGATAATCTTCCTGGGTAATCACCATCCGCCGTAGATCAATCCCGTGAGGGCGCAAAATCCGGTTTAGATCATCTTGGGCGTCAAGGTTATCCGGATCAACCATTGCTACCAGAAGCGATGGGGGTTGACCATCATTTTTGGATAACGGCACTAAACGATAGCGACTACAGATATCAATAGGAATTAGGCGTTCGATGAGTTCCTTGACTTGGTGACCAGAAATATCACCAAGTTCCGGATCAAGAGATTCAACACCGTAAAGTATTTTGAGTTCAAACAGTTGCTGTTTCTTGTACTGACGGATTAAGTCGGGTGGCAACTGACGCCCGGTAATTGATTCAACGACATCGGTTAGAGGTCGTCCTGACTTACGGCTTTCCGCCAATGCCTGCCGCATTTGAGAGTCATCAACGTAACCTGATTGAACCAGTTTATTTCCAAAGGGCGAAAAATCGTTTTTGACAACAAGGGCACGTCTTGCTGATGATGATGGGGATTGAGTCATAGTGGGTGAGACTATCTCCTTAGTTACAGAATTCCTAAAAGTTTTAGCGTTTGTCGTACTGGAGGAAGCGACAACGGTAACCCCATTGCCTTGCCGCCAATTTGAATAAAAGGGCTTGACGGATCTCAGAATGGCTCCCTTCTCACTGGGTTTAGATCAGAGTACCCATGCTGGGAAACACGTTGAGGCGTGAATAAGGTTGGATGCCAACATGCTGGAGTTACCAATATCCTGGCAAGGGTGAAATGCAAGTCTTCAGATAATCTAAATGTGATAGAATTCTGACTGAATTCAAAATTAGTCCTCTATACCCTGATAGAATACTCTATCCCTTATTATAGATGGGGATACCGCCTCAAGTTTTATCTTAACCGTTTCCTCGGACTCCTAGAGTACCTCCGCCCCCAAATCCTCAACGTAACAGGCTATGTCTCTACGGCGAGAACTCCTGTTTAGCTGTGATTGAATCAATAGACACATTAACAACAGACAATTTTCCCCAGTATGTACTAGGATTTGAGGAGGTAGCAATCCGGACTTGATGCCTGGGACTTTAGCCTACCCAAAATCTTGCCGTTAATCTGGGCAAGGTAAATGTTGCCATCCCTTGAAGGAGCAGGAGATTGATTGAGTTTTTAGTACGAGTGAATTATGAGTGACGAAGACAAACAACCAAATACTACGTTGCAACAAACAGATGAGCAGAAGGCCGTGAATTCAGATAACCCCGATTTAAATGAGGCAACTTCTGAGGAGGAGGTTGGCACACAACCCGATGTTGAATCACCATCAACGGCAGAAGCGGCAACCGCTGAAGTGACAACGGAAGCGGCAGAAACTTCGGCAGGACAAGGCGTGGAGAGTGAGTCTGCGGAATCGGACTCTGCCGGATTGCCCGGTCAGCAGGAGGATGTCGCGGTTATCGAAACCTTGCAGCAGGAAAATGAACTCCTCAAAGCTCAACTGGAGGAAGTTAATCAGCAATTTGAAGCCTTTAAAACCCAATCCATGCGGATGGCTGCCGATTTTGATAACTTCCGCAAGCGGACGGCTAAAGAAAAAGAAGATTTAGACCATCAAGTAAAGCGTAATACTCTGGGCGAGTTATTATCCGTGGTCGATAACTTTGAGCGGGCGCGATCGCAAATCAAACCTCAAAATGATGGGGAGATGGCGGTGCATAAGAGTTATCAGGGGATCTACAAACAACTGGTGGAATCCTTTAAACGCCTTGGGGTTTCGCCGATGCGTCCGGAAGGAACAGAGTTTGATCCCAATTTCCATGAAGCAGTAATGCGACAGCCGAGTGAGGAATATGACGAAGGAATCGTCATCGAACAACTGATGCGTGGCTATTTCTTGGGCGATCGCGTATTGCGTCATGCCATGGTTAAAGTTGCTGCGGCTCCAGAGCCCGTGGTAACCTCAGAGGAAGAAACCTCAGAACCAGAAAGTTAAGCGGCACGGGGATACTCCCCCCTTGGCTGTCCGTCTCTAAAACAATCAACCCCAAACAACGGTTGAGCGAACGTTAGGTGAGTGCTGTAGCCACAGATTACCACCTTAAAAAGAAAACCTTACCGATCAGATAGGCCGAAGCGCTATGGGAAAAGTCATTGGCATCGACCTGGGCACAACAAATAGTTGCGTGGCTGTCCTCGAAGGAGGTCAGCCCCTCGTCATTTCCAGTACGGAAGGCGGACGAACCACACCGAGTATTGTGGGATTTGGTAAATCGAATGAGCGCTTGGTTGGTCAACTAGCGAAGCGTCAGGCAGTTCCCAATGCTGAAAATACTGTCCATAGTATTAAACGGTTTATTGGTCGCCGATGGGAGGACACGGTAGAGGAGCGATCGCGAGTTCCCTATAACTGTGTTAAGGGTCGCGACGATACGGTTGATGTCCAGATCCGCTCCCATCAATATACCCCGCAGGAAATCTCTGCCATGATCCTGCAAAAGCTGAAAGCCGATGCCGAAAACTTTCTCGGTGAACCCGTAGAACAAGCGGTGATTACAGTCCCTGCCTATTTTACCGATGCTCAACGGCAAGCGACCAAAGATTCCGGAACCATCGCCGGTTTAGAAGTGCTGCGGATCATCAACGAACCAACCGCCGCAGCATTGGCGTATGGGCTGGACAAGCAAGATGAAGAACACCAAGTTCTCGTCTTTGACTTAGGCGGCGGTACGTTTGATGTCTCGGTGATGCAACTGGGCGACGGCGTATTTGAAGTCAAAGCCACGTCTGGCAACAACCATTTAGGGGGAGATGACTTCGATAACGTGATCGTGCGCTGGATGATCCAGGAGTTCAAGGAACAAGAAGGCATCGACATCGGCGCAGATAAAATGGCGCTACAGCGTTTGCGAGAAGCCGCAGAAAAGGCAAAAATTGAACTCTCTAGCATGTTGAACACCTCGATCAACCTGCCGTTTATTACCGCAGATGAAACGGGTCCGAAACATCTAGAGATGGAATTGTCGCGAGCGAAGTTTGAAGAACTGGCGAGCGACTTGATCAAAGGCACAGTTGAACCCGTAAAACAGGCGCTCAAAGATGGCGAACTGAAGCCCGATGATATTGACCGGATTCTGCTGGTCGGGGGTTCGACTCGCATCCCCGCCGTTCAGAAAGCGATTAGTAAGTTTTTTGGCGGTCGCCAACCCGATAAGTCGGTCAACCCCGATGAAGCGGTTGCCCTAGGTGCAGCCATTCAAGGGGGCGTCTTGGGCGGTGAAGTTGAAGACTTGTTGCTACTGGATGTAACTCCATTGTCACTGGGGATTGAAACCTTAGGCGAAGTTTTCACCAAAATTATCGAGCGTAACACCACGATCCCCACCAGTAAATCGCAAATCTTTTCCACGGCGACGGACGGACAAACCTCTGTGGAAATTCACGTCCTCCAGGGTGAACGGGCAATGGCTCGTGATAACAAGAGCCTGGGTAAGTTTCTACTGGCAGGCATTCCTCCGGCTCCCAGGGGTGTGCCTCAAATTGAGGTATCCTTTGATATTGATGTTAATGGAATTCTTAACGTCTCAGCGGCGGATAAAGGCACAGGACGAGAGCAAAGCATCCGGATTACCAACACCGGTGGATTAAATAGTGGTGAAGTGGAACGGATGCGCCAAGAAGCCGAGCAATTTGCCGAAGAAGACCGCCGTCGGATGCAACTGGTGGAACTGAAAAATCAAGCCGAAAGCCTCTTCTACAGTTACGAATCGACCCTAAAAGACAATGCCGATTTGGTACGCGAGGACTTGAAGGCGCAGGGAGAGAAGAAAAAGCAACAGCTACAAGCTGCACTCAAAGACCCCTCGATTGCAGTGGAGGACATTAAACAGCAACTAGAAGATTTCCAACAAACCCTGTTTACCATTGGTGCAGCCGTCTACCAAGAGAGTGCGCCCGATTTGGAACCCGATGAGATTAGCGAAAGCGAGGAGGAAATTGCCTCACCTGTAGAAGTTAGCGAACCTTCTGAGTCGGAACCTGAAGAAGAAGAGTTAATTCTGAACTTTGATGATGAAACAGTAAATAATACTGACTATGAAACAGTTGACTAAGGCAATGCCTACATGTAAGTAGCAATTCGCTGGTTTTTTATCCAAAATGGATAGACGTGCAGGTGATCCGGATATCAGCCCTCGGTGGCGATCAAGCCGATTCTCTGTACAAACTATCCCTCCCGATTAACCCACCTCCGTAACGTAATCCAACCCTCCCGCATTGCTCTATGCCTGACTACTATGAGACTCTCGGCGTCTCTCGCGACGCTGACAAAGAAGAAATAAAGCGGGCTTACCGTCGCCTTGCCCGAAAGTACCATCCCGACGTTAACAAGGAACAAGGAGCGGAAGAGCGATTTAAAGAAATTAATCGAGCTTACGAAATCCTGTCCGAACCCGAAATGAAGGCACGATACGACCGCTTTGGCGAAGCGGGTGTATCCTCAAGTGCTGCTGGAGCCGGCTATCCCGATTTTGGGGATATGGGTTTTGCTGATATTTTTGAAAGCTTCTTCAGCGGTTTTGCTGGGGGTATGGGTCAGCAAACGGGACGTCGGCGGGGTGGACCGACGCGAGGGGATGACCTGCGCCTAGACTTGAAGCTAGAATTCCGGGAAGCTGTATTCGGTGGGGAAAAGGAAATTCGCATTCCTCACCTAGAAAACTGTAATACCTGTAACGGTACGGGGGCTAAACCGGGAACTCGACCGCGTACCTGTTCGACCTGTAGCGGCTCAGGACAAGTGCGTCGCGCCACTCGTACCCCCTTTGGCAGTTTCACTCAAGTGTCAGTCTGTCCAACCTGTAACGGCGAAGGACAGGTGATTGAGGATAAGTGTGAAACCTGTGGGGGAGCAGGTCGCAAACAAGAAACCAAAAAGCTAAAAATTACGATTCCGCCCGGTGTGGATAATGGAACCCGGCTACGGGTTTCTAAAGAAGGGGATGCTGGATTACGCAGTGGTCCTCCAGGAGATTTATATGTCTACCTATTTGTTGAGGAAGATGCGGAATTTCAGCGAGATGGAATTAATGTTCTGTCGGATCTGAAAATTAGCTATTTACAAGCTATTTTGGGCTGTCGCCTCCAGGTGAATACTGTTGATGGTCCGGTGGAGTTGAAGATTCCCCCCGGAACCCAACCGAATACGGTGTTGACATTAGAAAATCATGGCGTGCCAAAGTTAGGGAATCCGGTGAGTCGGGGTGATCATTTGATTACAATTCAAATCGATATTCCTACCCGAATCACAGCGGAGGAACGGGAGTTGCTGGAGAAGCTGGCAAAAATTAAAGGCGATCGCACGGGTAAAGGAGGGCTAGAAGACTTTTTGGGAGGACTGTTTCGCGGATGAGTAAGCCCACGGGATCGACAATTAATCAGACACCTGATGCTCAACTGGATTTGCGAGGAACACCTTGCCCAATTAATTTTGTGCGGACTAAGCTACGTTTAGAACAAATGACGCCCGGTTCTTTATTAGAAGTCTGGCTTGATCCAGGGGAACCGATTGAACAGGTTCCCGATAGTCTGGCGATGGCAGGGTATCCGATTGAGGCACTCGACGATCGCAAAGACTACTTTGCCCTAAGAGTGCGGCGTCCGCAAGCTTCATGAGTGAGGGAGTCGATAGTCCAGCGTCTGAGTTATCTGCCCCTTTATTGGGGACAGTTCTGGCAGTTCAGGCGAATTTCTATCAGGTTCGATTAGAGTCTAATTGTGATCAAGAAGACGTAGCATGCTACGTCTCTACACTATTGTGTACCCGTCGTTCCCGATTGAAAAAAATTGGTCAACGGGTGATGGTGGGCGATCGCGTGGTCATTGAGGAACCAGACTGGACGGGTAACCGAGGTGCGATCGCAGAAGTTCTCCCCCGGAAAACCCAACTGGATCGTCCTCCTGTGGCTAATGCTGAACAAATTCTGTTGGTGTTTGCTTTAGCAGAACCTACCCTGGATGCGTATCAACTGAGTCGCTTTTTAGTCAAGGCAGAATCGACAGGTTTCCAGGTATGTTTGTGTCTCAATAAAAGTGATTTAGTCACACCAGAAGAACAACAGCAGTGGCAGCAGCGCTTGAATGCGTGGGGATACCAACCCCTATTTATCAGCGTTTACAATAATATCGGTTTAGCCGAACTGAGCGATCGCTTAAACCAGAAAATTACCGTCTTAGCTGGATTGTCTGGAGTAGGGAAATCTAGCTTAATTAACCAACTCGCCCCTGAAGCCAACCTGCGCGTGGGAGAAGTAACTGGAAAATTAGGACGGGGACGCCACACTACCCGCCATGTAGAATTGTTTGAATTACCCCAAGGGGGTTTATTGGCAGATACGCCGGGATTTAATCAGCCTGACTTGGATTGTACCCCAGCCGATTTAATCCATTACTTTCCCGAAGCGCGACAACGGTTAGCGGTAGCCAGTTGTCAATTTAGTGACTGCTTACATCGAGATGAACCCAACTGTGCGGTACAGGGAGACTGGGAACGCTATGATCATTATCTGGGTTTCTTAGAGGAAGCGATCGCACGTCAAGAACGGTTGAACCAACAAGCTGATCCAGAGTCAACTCTCAAGGCAAAAACCAAAGGAAAGGGACAAACTGAGTACGAACCCAAGTTACAAACAAAGAAATATCGGCGGCGTTCGCGGCGGACTCAACACCAGGATTTAGAGGAACTGTATCAGGAAATGGAAGATTTATAACTGAGTATTTGCCTCTGACTCATTCTCAACTGAGAGTTTACCGGGAATAATAATTTCATTGGATGGTGTATGATCAGGGTAATTTTGAGCAAAAAATTGCCGTAATTGTACCATTAAGTTAGTGTTATACTGAGGATATTCTTGATAGTTAGATGAAGGGCTAGAATAAGAGACCAGAAATATTAATGCTGGAAAAGTCAGGAAAAGACTTGTATACGCAACTCCCATAGGGCTAAGTAATTTTTTAAAGTGATTCAAATTATTTTTTAGCATATCATTTATCTTTATTGTTGATAAAAGTCACTTTTTGGGGCTATATGCTCTGCCTAGTCTCCATATATTAATCCTAATTCTCTATTTATAGCGTCTACCCCAAGTTTCAAGTTTAAATTAAATATTTATATCTATAGACAGATGGAATATTTCTTTAACTCTGAATGGTTTAAATGACATTACAGCGGTTTTGAACTTAGTTGATTACAGAGCCTGATTTGAAAATCAATGGGATAAAATTTTTTAAGGTTAGGACAAATGAAGAAAAATTAAAATCGCTCAATCCCTTGTCAGGTAAGCGTTTTTCTTCACTATTGCCCATTGCCTATTCCCTATTGCCTTTCCCCACCACAAGACTTATTCAGCAGTCCCTAACTTAGTCCCACAAATTTTGCAAAACTGAGCATCAGAATCATGAAAAGGTAAACCACACCCGCCACAGACTTTCTCCACTTGGTTAGCCGTTTTAAGTAAGTGCTTGACTAAATCGCCCAATTGCCAAGGAATCAAAGCAATGCCTGTCAAAATCATCAGCACTGTTAGTAATCGACCCCCTTCTGAAATTGGCGTGAGGTCACCAAATCCAACGGTGGTCATCGTTACTACAGCGAAATAGAAGGCATCTAAAAATGTCTTGAATTTTTGAGGATTTATTCCATGTTCAACTTGATAAATTAATCCTGAGTAAACAAATATTATGGTGAACAATGTAAATAATATTCGAGCTAAGATAATTGCATCTTGATTGCTAAGTCTAAAAATATAAACTTTAAAGGTAAGGAAGCGAATTAACCGTAAGATACGAAACCAACGGAAAATTAAAATAAATCGGATATCCGTCACGCCAATAAAGAAAGGCACGATCGCGATTAGATCGATGAGAGAAACAGGGCTAAAGAAGAAATTAACTTTAGATTCAGCAACCCAAAAGCGGAGTAAATACTCGGCAACAAAAACAATTAAGATAATTCGATCAATAATATCCAGACTTAGGCGAAGCAGCGGCGGTATGGGATAAGTCTCGCACACGAAAATTGCGGAAGATAAGAGGATTAACCCCATAATCAGCAAATTAATCCGCCTACCCACAGGCGATTCAATATCTTCTACGTAAAGAGCAATAGTTTGTCGCAAATTATCGGGCATTAATCTGGCACTAGCAAAGGAAATTTAAAGACTGGAGTTGAGGTATTTACCAAGATGCCCTCAATCAAACCCAACCGATTCAGCACTAACTTAAATTGTAAGATAGACCACTATCTGTATGAGGCTCGAATTGCGTCCGCCCGACAATCTCGCAACCAGAGCTGCACGGCTCGACCCATAATACCATCGCTACTCTCTCGTGGCGGCGTGGGTGGGCGTTCTGGTGAAGGTGAACCTAGGCGCGTAAACATCAGAGCCAAACGCCATCCACTATCGGTATTGGTTAAAAATAGCCAGTGAAAACTTTCTCGTTCGATCGCACCTCCCTCGACATATTGGCGTTCTAGAGTGGTGAAAAACACTTGCTGTGGGGGTTCTACGTTTGCAGTCGTCACAGAATTATAGGAACCCGGACCAAGGGTCAGGGGTTGAAATTCCGCTCGCCCTGCCACGATGATATATAGATCTATATCGATGTCCTCATTTACAGGTCGCGATCGCTGGATCACCCGATTCGCGTAGTTAGGTAAATCCCGCAGCATTAGAGAAGTTAAAGTTTCTACATCTGAGGGACAAGTTGCCGATTGAGCTAGAAGTGTGGGTTTAGGATAACAGGGGTGCAGGAGTGCAGGCGTACAGGGAAGGACTCTTAGCTTTGTGGGTTTCGTCTGCAGCGTTTGTGAGCCGGGGGTAACGCCGTCGTTAAATGCCCCACCATCCATCTGAAATCCCAGCCAACAGGCAACTGTTAAGCATTGGAGCAACTTAAGACTCATTAAGACTCATAAGGAATGACAAGAGACTTGGACAATAAAAACAATGAAAATTGACACTGATGGGAAAATTACTATCCCTCCAGACATTCAAAGCCAGCTTGGGTTTCGACCAGGAACAGAAGTTCAACTTGAAGTAGTAGGGAATACCTTACGCATTCGCAAGCCTCAAGGTTCCAGCCGAGGAAGACAAATGATTGCTGCCATTTGTGGTAAAGCAACGAACCGCCTGACAACTAACGACATTATGCAACTAACTCGCGGAGACCGATGAGCGAAATTCTGGTAGATAGCAATGTCATCTTGGATATTCTCACCGAAGATCCTCAATGGTTTGACTGGTCATCGCAAATGCTAACTGACTACGCCAATCAGGGAGATTTGGTGATTAACCCGATCATTTACGCCGAAATATCGATTGGGTTTAATCAACCCGAAGAAGTAGAAGACGCTTTACCAGAAGATTTTTTTCGTCGAGACCCCTTACCCTATGCAGCCGCTTTCCTAGCAGGACAAAGCTTTTTGGCATATCGCCGACATGGAGGTGAACGGCGATCGCCACTTCCTGACTTTTATATCGGCGCTCATGCTGTCATCGCAAATATGCCTCTGCTTACCCGTGATGTCAATCGTTATCGTACATATTTTCCATCCGTTCAACTCATTACACCATAGCTATCTAGCTGATGATTATAACTATACCAGCGCTAAGCGCTATAACTCCTCACAAATTCTTTTCCACGCTGCAACGGGGTCAGGCGCAGCCGTGATGGGGCGCCCAATCACCAGGTAATCAGCCCCCGCTTTCAGAGCATCTGCTGGCGTCATCGATCGCCGTTGATCGCCCTGTTCTGACCAACTGGGACGGACACCGGGACAAACGAGGAGAAAATCATCCCCACACACTTGGCGAAGTTGGGACACTTCTTGGGGCGAACACACTGCACCATTTAATCCGGTTTCTTGTGCCAAAAGTGCCATCTGTAGGGCGTATTCGGGTAACTCAATCGGAACTTTTAAATCAAAGGCTAAATCTCGTGAGTTTAAACTGGTGAGTAGGGAAATCGCAATTAACTTCGGTGGTGAACAAGCGGCGGCTTCTGCTCCTTCCTTCGCTGCTGCTACCGCTCCTTTGAGTGCCATGCGACCTGCTACGGCATGAATTGTCAATAAATCGACCCCGTATCCAGCAGCCGCCCGTGTCGCCCCAGCTACCGTATTGGGAATATCGTGAAACTTGAGATCTAAAAATATCCGTCTTTGCCGATCTTTGAGAACCTGAAGAATCGCGGGTCCACTACTGACAAATAGCTCCAGTCCGACTTTCCAGAACCTCACCTGCGGTAATTGTTCCACGAGGGCGATCGCTTGGGCTTCGGTCGGTACATCTAAGGGGACGATAATCCGCTCTGCTACTGACATGGAAAATGCTTGTTGATAAGTAGCCACAGATTATCCCATTTTTCTTTAACCGCGCAACTTATACTCAATCCGGGTTGACCTCGCCACTACCCTTGAATAAGGGCGGGTTTAGACAAGTTATTGGTTTTTGTCAAAGGTTATCTGTAAAACCCGCCCCTACAATTTACATTTCTCAAACCCATAGAAAGTTTAAGGGGAAAGAAATTTCTTTCCCCTTTTTTGGTAGTTATATGCGTGAAGTGTCTCTCCCCAATAGGGAAAAGACTTCTCCCGACCCACAGGCATATAGCCTGTTTTGTACGAAACTATTGAGGAACGATACTCAGTTCCGAGGCACCGCTTTACAGGAATCCGACTCCCTCGGATGTTCGTTCTCTTCTCAGTATAGCAAAGCTAGTTGTATCTATGCTTTTTGCTGTTCTTTCTATGTTTTTTAGCGCTAAGTAATGGCTCTGCCTTCTGCATGGATGCTAGATAAAAAAGCCATTCCTAGAAAAACCCATAGCAGTATTAGCGGCAATAATGGTGACATGAGCGAACCTCCTCTGGAACACACAGTCTGATTATCTTTATAATATCACTTGCCTCACGAATTTTATTGACAAATTTGTCAATTTGCGCTATTTCCCTGCTTCCCCTGCTCCCCCTGCTTGCACGCCCGGTAGTCAAAAACTTTTGCCGTCATGCACTAGCTGCTGAGGATGTCAACCGCACAGATTTCTTTTTCCCTACCTGTAAAACCTTGCCCTCTAAAGCCTCTGGGGAATCAAAGGTGCAGTCTACATCCGTAATGCGATCGCCCTCTAGTTTCACACCGCCACCTTTAATCTGTCGCCGCCCTTCGCCACTACTACTACACAACCCACTGGCATTAAGGATATAAAACAACTTGGCGGGAAACTCCACTTGAGAGAGGGAAAACTCTGGGATAGCGCCCCCGCCTTTTGCCTCATCTGCTTCCTTTTGACCGTGATATTGGGTGACAATTGTCCAAGCCAGAAGTTGTTGGCGATCGCGGGGATTTACTGGCAGTTCCTCTAAGGATAAGTCGGTGAGTAGCTCAAAATACTCCTCTAACAGATTATCCTTCGTCCCTTCCAGCTTCTGATACATGGGTTGAGCCGCCTCCCGCAACGCCACATAATTGTTCAGCGACTTCGACATCTTCTGCACGCCATCCGTACCAATTAAAATCGGCAGCAGTAATCCAAACTGGGGGGGTTGACCAAAATGCCGCTGTAAATCTCGCCCCACCGCAATATTAAATTTTTGGTCTGTTCCCCCTAACTCCACATCCGCCTGAACAGCCACCGAATCATACCCTTGCATTAAGGGATAGAGAAACTCATGCAGGTAAATCGGGTTTTCCTGTTTAAATCGTTCTGCAAACCCCTCCTTCGCTAGCATCTGCCCCACCGTCATCGTAGCTAACAAATCGAGAATCTCTGCCAAATCCAACTTACTTAGCCATTCCGAGTTATAGCGAATTTCCAGGCGTCCTGGTGTTTCAAAATCTAAAATCGGACGCACCTGATCCAAGTAGGTTTGGGCATTTTGCTGCACCTGTTCGTCAGAAAGATGCTTCCGTACTTCTGATTTACCACTTGGATCACCGATTCTTGCGGTAAAATCGCCAATAATTAGGACAGCCGTATGACCCGCATCCTGAAACGCCCGTAATTTCCTTACGGGAATACTATGACCCAAGTGGATATCTGTCCCCGTCGGGTCAATTCCCAACTTGATCCGCAAAGGACGCTCAGTTTGGCGAATCCGTTGCTCTAGGTTCTCACTCGGGTCTTGAGAATCCGGTTGGTTGGGAAAAATGTCACTAACACCTCGGTATAACCAAGATAATGACTGAGACATTGTGTTTAAAGAATTTGACATTCGTCTGGGAAATCTTTCAGGATTAACGTGCACGAGAGTGGCAGATGCTTCATATTTACCGTTTTTCATGCCAATCCAGAACGGTAATGTTACCATTTTTGCAGCCAAAAGCCAAAATATTTCGGTTTGTTATCATGAACGATTATCTCAGGCTTAATATTAAGATCTAAGGGAGAACCCGTCCACTGATTCAACGCTGGGAGCAACGTCTACAGGGGTCAAGAATCGCCCAAACCGAATTGATCGCTAATCCTGACTTTGCCATAAATTTCTGTAATCATCTATAGAAGGTATAGAACGTATTCCCCCTAAGGTTGCCTCCCACACAGCCATTCAGTATTTTTTTCTTGAGTGAGGAAGTGAAATCACAGTGTCGTCTAGTACCATCCAACAAAAACAACAAAGAGATAGTAAAAACGGATTGCCACCCGCTTTCCGATTCGTGCAAGGAGTCGCTCAGGTAACAGGCGGAACCATTCTCGGCATTACAATGCTAACTAGCTCGGTTGTGGCTGGTGGGCTGGTGGGCTTGGCGACAAGCTTCCGCAATCTTCCCGATGTGAGAGTCCTCAGGGGCTATGTTCCCACCGAAACGACCTACGTCTACGATATCAAGGGGAAGCATCTGGCTAGCCTACATGGTGAAGCCAACCGAGAGGTGGTTAAGTTAGAAAACATTAACCCCAATCTCAAGCGAGCCGTTATTGCCATGGAAGATAGCCACTTCTATATTCACCATGGCGTTAACCCCAACAGTGTGGGTCGAGCCTTTTTAGCTAACTGGGAGAAGGGGGCTGTGGTTGAAGGCGGTTCCACCTTGACGATGCAGCTGGTGAAAAACTTATTTCTGTCGCGGGAGAAAAAATTCTCGCGTAAAATTGCCGAAGCAGTTATGGCAATCCGGCTGGAGCAAATCTTCACCAAAGATCAGATATTGGAAATGTATCTGAATCAGATCTATTGGGGTCATAACAATTATGGCATCCAAACCGCCTCGGAGAGTTACTTCGCCAAACCCGCCAGCGAGTTAACCTTGGCAGAATCCGCCATGCTGGCTGGATTGATTCAGTCTCCGGAAGAATATAGCCCCTTTGTCAACTATCCCTTAGCCAAACAACGGCAAGCGATCGTTCTGGCTCGTATGGAGGAATTGGGATGGATTACGGCTGTAGAGAAAAAAGAGGCATTAGCTCAACCATTGGGCGTGGGTAAGCCCACTTCCTGGCAAACCAGCCAGCTTCCCTACATCACAGAAGCTGTCGTGGCAGAGTTGAATGAGCGATTTGGTCGAGATGCGGTTCTCAAAGGGGGAATGCGTGTCCAAACCACGGTGGATTATAATTTCCAGCGCATGGCGGAAAAAACCATTGCTCGCGCTCACAGTAACTTGCGCCGCCGGGGGCTATACGCTGACCAAGTTGCACTAGCCGCCGTTGATCCGCGCACCCATTATGTCAAAGCTTTGGTTGGGGGGATTGGATACGAAAAGAGCCAATTTAACCGAGCGATTCAATCCCGACGCCAACCGGGTTCAGCGTTTAAACCCTTTGTTTACTACACAGCGTTTGCCAGTGGTAAATATACGCCTTATTCCACGGTGATGGATACCCCCGTCAGTTACCGAGATGGGAGTGGCTGGTATTCGCCCAGAAACTATGGCGGTGGTTTCGGTGGGGCGATGAGTATTCGTAGTGCGTTAGTGCAGTCGCGAAATGTGCCAGCGGTTAAGCTTGGCAGAGCGGTTGGGTTAGATAAAGTGATTGAAGTATGTCGCACCCTAGGGATTAAAAGCCCCATGGAACCCGTAACCTCCTTACCCCTTGGTGCAATTGGGGTGACGCCTTTGGAAATGGCAGGATCTTATGCCACCTTTGCTAATACGGGTTGGCATTCTGATCCGACAATCATTGTCCGAGTCACCGATAGTATGGGCAATGTGTTATTAGACAATACCCCGAAACCCCGTCTCGTGCTTGATCCCTGGGCAACGGCTTCACTGAATGCGGTTCTCCAAGGGGTGATTCAAGGTGGAACCGGAACCGCTGCTCAAATTGGACGCCCAGCGGCTGGGAAGACGGGAACAACCAGTTCAGAACGGGATGTCTGGTTCGTCGGATATGTGCCACAATTAGCGGCGGCGGTGTGGATTGGTAATGATAACTACAGACCGTTAGGCGGTGGAGCAACAGGGGGTGGATTTGCAGCACCGATTTGGCGCGACTTTATGAGTCAGGCGTTGAAGGGTGAGCCAGTACGCTACTTTGAACCTGCGTCTAAGTATCCGCGTCCTTAGTCATTGGTCATTCGTCATTGGTCATTTGCCCTTAGAATTATTGGACTCTGTTGGGGCGGGTTTAGTAACATCCGGGTGAAAATCAAATGTTAATGGTAAAACCCGCCCCTACAACAGACGTTCCACCGGAAAGAAAGACGTTCCACCGGAACGTCTCTACAACTCCATCTTCCTTGTAGGATCAAGGAAATCTCAGTAACAAATGTCCCATGACGCTAACACAGGTTTGGGGTGCTTTACTCATTTTTGTCCTCTGTCCCCTGCTAGGTGGACTTCCCCTGATTTCCTGGATTACCTACTTACTTACAAGACGCCAACTCTCTCAAGTCGGTACGGGTAATGTATCTGTCTCCGCTGCGTTCTACCACGGTGGACGTTGGGTGGGTATCTTAGCCGTATTATCAGAAGCCTTGAAGGGGATTGCGGTTGTCTTGCTGGCGGGTTATTTCTTCCCCAAAGAACCCACTTGGGAAATCATTGCCCTGATTATGCTGGTGATGGGGCGCTACTGGATGGGCAAAGGTGCCGGAACCACAAATGTGGTCTGGGGATTTGTGGTACATGACTGGCGCGTCGCGTTATTGGTATTTCTAATTGGGGGCATAGGCTTTACGATTATCCGCGATCGCACGACGGGGCGTATCGGTGTTTTAGTCCTATTCCCGATAATTTTGGCACTGTTGCACCCTCATGACTTCGCTAGAATTGTCAGTGCGATCGCGCTGAGTCTAATTATCGGTTGGATTTATCAGAAAATTCCCGATGACTTAGACCTTCCCACAGAACAGGCAAAATCAGAATCTAAATCAGTGTTTCGTTTTTTCCGAGGCGATAAAGCTATTATTCCGCTTGAACGCGAACTTGATCCCCAACAAGTTGGCTCAAAAGCAGCTACTTTATCTCAGCTTAAGCGCTGGGGTTATGCTGTACCACAGGGATGGATCTTACCACCAGGGGATGATATGCAACCCTTGGTCAAATATCTCCCGGTTTCAGAATCCAATCCCCTCGTTGTTCGTTCCTCAGCTATCGGCGAAGATGCGGAACTCTCTTCATCCGCCGGACAATATCAAACGGTTTTACAGGTAACCAGCCGCCCCGCTTTACAGGAAGCGATTACCCAAGTTTTAGCCTCGTATCATCACCCCGCCGCCAGAGGGTATCGCCGTAACCGCGATTTACCCGACACGGCGATGGCTGTCTTAATTCAAAAACAAATCCCAGGCGTCTTTTCCGGTGTCGCTTTTAGTCGTGACCCCATGCAGCAACAACCAGACACCGTAGTCCTCGAAGGATTACCCGGAGATGCCTCCCAAATTGTATCCGGTCAAGTCACCCCAGAACAGTATCGGGTATTTTTCCAGCAACCCCAGCTTGTAGGGGCGGGTTTAACCGATAACCTTGAGGACAAAACCGATAACTCGACGAAACCCGCCCCACTTGATCAACAGGAGACTGGAGATAATCGTTCCCCATCGGTTGAAATTGAAGGAGAGGGGGATTTACCCCCAGCGTTAATCCAAGAGGTGGCTACTTTAGCGCGGGAATTGGAAGACCGCTATCATGGGATTCCCCAAGATATTGAATGGACTTATGACGGTCAGCAGTTATGGCTACTACAAACGCGACCAATTACCAATCTCCAACCCATCTGGACGCGCAAGATTGCCGCAGAGGTGATTCCCGGACTGATTCGACCCCTCACTTGGTCAATTAATCGTCCCCTCACCTGTGGTGTTTGGGGGGAAATTTTTACCATCGTGTTAAAAGAACGATCGCAGGGATTGGAGTTTAATCAAACTGCTACGCTGCATTATTCTCGCGCCTATTTTAATGCCACATTGTTAGGTGATATTTTCCGGCGCATGGGTTTACCGCCAGAAAGTTTGGAGTTTCTGACCAGGGGAGCAAAATTTTCTAAACCCCCCCTGAAATCCACGCTGCGGAACCTTCCCGGATTATTGCGTTTATTAGGTCGGGAATGGAATTTAGATCAGGATTTTGAGCAAGATTATCACCACCATTTTGCTCCGGCTTTAAGTCAACTGCAAGAGCAATCGGTTTCAGAATTATCAGACGCCGAAATTCTGGAACGAGTGAACCAGATACTATCGGAATTACAGCGAGCCACGTATTATAGTATTCTGGCTCCATTAAGCCTTTCCCTGCGACAAGCGTTACTCAAGGTAAAGGATGAAGAATTAGATAGTAGCCAAACTCCAGAAATTGCCAGTTTGCGATCGCTCGCCCAATTAGCTGATGATACGCGCCATTTATTAAGTCCCAAACAAATTAATTGTGATAATCACGCTTCTGTATTTACCACCTTGTCGGAAATTCCCGATGCTCAAAGTGTTTTAGAACAATTCGACCAATTTCTGGCACAATATGGCTATCTCAGCGATGTCGCCACAGATATTGCCGTTCCCAGATGGAAAGAAGACCCGCGACCGATACGCCAACTTTTTGCTCAGTTTTTATGTGATCCTCCCCCAGCCACTAAACCGCCAAAGCGTCAGCGCTGGAAAGCGGAAGTGGTACAAGCGCGGTTGAATTTAAAAGGGCGAGTGACTGAAGTCTATTCCAAATTTTTAGCCGACTTGCGTTGGAGTTTTGTCGCCTTAGAAAAGCGGTGGTTAGAATCCGGTTTACTCGCTGAAGCTGGGGATATTTTCTTCTTAGAATTTGCGGAGATTCAGCGTCTAATCGCTGAAACCGATCAGGTGTTGCGAGAGGAACTTCCCAGATTGATTAACTATCGGCGATCGCAGTTAGATGAGCATCGTCAATTACGCAGTGTTCCGCCTCTATTCTATGGTAATCCTCCCGCCGTTTCATTTCTGATGCAAACCCAATCGGAACCCGCTCAACAGCGTCTTGTCGGGATTGGCGCAAGTGCGGGACAAGTGGAAGGTTTGGTTAGGGTTTTAAATAACTTACAATCGGTTCCAGATATTGACCGTCAAACGATTCTGGTTGTCCCCTACACCGATTCCGGCTGGGCACCCCTATTGGCGCGTGCAGGCGGTTTAATTGCTGAAGTTGGCGGGCGGCTATCCCACGGCGCGATCGTGGCGCGGGAATATGGGATTCCGGCGGTAATGGATATTCATAACGCGACTCAGATGTTCCGCAATGGTCAACGGGTAAGAATTGATGGGCGATCGGGTATTGTGGAGGTTTTGGAGTGAGTAAAATTATCAATTAGATTGAATAAATATGGGTCTTCCGTTGTGTATCTGTGGGGCAACAGGGGAGATATTAGCTGTTTCGTTATTTCTGTTTTCTTGCACTCTCTTACATTCATGAGTTAAAGGAGATATTTAATTATGACCACTAGAATTACGGAAGTTATGGGCGATGATGGCGAAACTATTTATATCCAATATGATGAGGAAGACAGTGATGAACTGCAAGCTGTTGGGTTTATTGATGATATTCAAGACAGAACGAATAAATTAAAGCGAACGATGAAGAGTACAGTCAAGAGTTACTCTAAACTGGTACTCGATAGTGTCAAACAGGGACTCACCGATAACCTAGCCCCCAGTAAAGTCGCCTTAGAATTTGGCTTACAAGCTGGAGGAGAAACCGGAATCCCCTTTGTCACCAAAGGAACCGCCCAAGCCAATGTCAAAGTCACCATTGAATGGGACTTAACTCAAAAAAATCCACCCAGTTCGTAGTAATGGCTTTAGCCTATCAAACCACAAGAACCCAACCAATCCTTTCGTCATACCCAAACACCAGAACCAAACATCATCTAGGATGAAATAAGATAACTCCCCCATACCTAACACTTCACCGGAAAACACCAAACCAGAGAATCGGGGCGGGTTTAATTGCATCTAGGTACAACCGAAAAGATAGTCGTAAAACCCGCCCCTACAAATTGACGCGCTTATCCCATAAAACGTCAACCCCATCCCAGTTTAAGATGAGTTACTATGGTCTTGACCAACTCCGGGAATCCATGGTGAAAATCCTGAATCCCGATAAAGGAGAAACCGCAGGTTCAGGTTTCATCATCCGTTCTGATGGTTACTTAGTCACTTGTCACCATGTTATTTATCTACTCGATCGCCTTATAGTAGAGTATCAGGGACAGGAATACGAGGCGCAATGGTGCGAAGCCTTATCCAATCCTGATGTCGATATTGCTATTCTCAAGATAAATATTGAAAACGCCCCCGCCGTACTGATAATTAATCCGCAACAGTTATCAACCTCAGTAACCGTTTATGGATTTCCGCCCTCGCAAAAGAAATATTTTCCCCAAGGGATTAACTTTTCCGCCCCCACCATTCGCCCCAGTGCGCCTGTTAAAATTCTACCCACCTATCGCATCCAAACTGTAACCGCCACAAATCCTTGGAATCGATTACCTCAAGAACAGTCTACCTTTGTGTCCCATCGAATTGATACAAAAGTCGATTCAGGAACTAGCGGCGGCGCTGTTTTTGCTGAAGACTTGGGTGGTGTGGTGGGCGTGATTCAGTGTAGTAAACGCGATGAAAGTTATCTGATTCGCTGGGACAATTGTTTAGAGAGTTTAGATGTACTGGGATTACAACCAGAGAAAAATGCCGTTTGTCAATTTCTGGAGGCGATTGAAAACGATGAACGATTTAAATCCATTGGCTTTTTCCACACGCCGCAAAACGTTGTATTGCAAGAGCAATATATTCCGATTCAAGTCACGCTGGAACGGAAATATAAGCATGAGGTAGAAACGATGTGGGGGTATGGGGAATCTGAGGCAGAGATTAAACGAGTTTATGCGCTAAAAGGTGGGGTAGAAGCGGTTGAGGAATCGCGACAAACGCAGGTGGATTGGCAAGAGGCGAAAAAAGAGCATTCAAGAGTAATGGTTTTGGCTGATCCGGGGATGGGGAAGTCTACATTATTAAAAATGGAGGCGGGATTAATTGCTAAACAGGAGAGGGAAAACCTAACGCCCCACCCCCCTCGTTCCCCCCTCGAAGGGGGGATGGATAAGGAGGATCAATATTCTCCTATAAGAAGTTCCATAACCCCCCTTTTGAAGGGGGGTAGGGGGGATCAAAAAGCTTTAGATAAGACTTCAACTGTCAACTTAAACAAGCTAGAAACCAGGGGAATAGATGATGTAATATTCCCCCTATTTCTGCGCCTATCCGATTTGGATGAAACCCCCCAAGAAATCATTGAAGCAATCCCGCAACTGATCCAGCGAGATTATCCGAAAAACTATCCGGCTATCGACACACTGCTACAAGAAAAATTAGAGAACGGCAAATGTTACTTACTATTAGATGCCTTAGATGAAGTCCCCAAACAGAATCGGACTCGTTTAGCCGAAAAGCTGAACCGATTTGCCCGAAATTATAACTGTCCGATGATTTGCACCTCTCGCATTGTTGGCTATGGCGGTGCTTTTTTGCCGGAGGCAAAGGAAGTAGAAATTGTTCCGTTTAGTCAAAAGCAAACCGAAGCCTATATTCAAACCTGGTTTAAAAATGCGGCGGGTTATCTAGAAGATGATTCTGTCTCAGCCGAGGGATTGATTGAAGAACTCCGCCATAAACCCCAAATTGGGGGATTGGCTCAAAATCCATTATTGTTGTCGTTACTGTGTAGTTTATATCAAGTCAAAGGATTGATGCTTCCAGCACGGCGGACTCAGGTGTATGGTAATGCCGTGGATTATATGTTGGGAAAATGGGGAATTGATAATCATCGACAATGGGTGAATGAGGCGCGAGTATCAGCTAAAAAAGAGCTTTTGCAGGAACTGGCTTATCAATTTAGTGCTGAAGGCAAGGAAATTTTTTCCATAGACGAACTCAGGCGCAAGATAGAAAACTATCTTGGAAGTGAGCAGGTGTGCAGTGATTTTAAAACCCTGAGTGCGGCGAGTTTGATTGAGGAGTTGTCCGAGAATGATGGGATTATTCAACTATTGGATAGAGGAGGCGATCGCTATCTTTTTCTCCACCGCACGTTTCAGGAGTATTTGACAGCAGCGTATTTGAGTCGGGTTGGCAATGGGGTGGCGTTAGCGCGGCTGCATTTTTGGGACTATGACTGGCATGAAACCCTAAGTTTGCTGGCGGGATTGATGGCAGATCCGATTCCTTTGCTGCAAGTGATTATGAAGGAAAAGGATGATATTTTTAAGACGCTTTTATTGTTGGCGGGGCGATGTTTGGCGGAATGTTCAGAATGTTCTCACCCTTTGGTTACTAAGGTAATTGATAGACTGTACAAGTTTTGGCTGTCTTACCCAAGGGTTGGGTTTATCACTTCCACGCTTGTGGCATTAAGTCAGGTTAATTCGCAGATGGTTCAGAAGTGGCAAGCTGCCCTCCATGATTCCGATAGTTACGTGAGAAGCACAGCAGCAGAAGCTTTGGGTAAGATAGGCAATACTCAAGCTGTCGAGAGTTTAATTGCTGCCCTCTATCATTCCGATCCTTACTTGAGATGGGAAGCAGCATGGGCTTTGGGTAAGATAGGGGATACTCAAGCTGTCGAGGGTTTAATTGCTGTCCTCAATGATTCCGATCCTTACTTGAGAAGGGAAGCAGCAGTAGCTTTGGCTAAGATAGGCAATACTCAAGCTGTCGAGGGTTTAATCGCTGCCCTCCATGATTCCCATAGTTACGTGAGAATGTATGCAGCATGGGCTTTGGGTAAGATAGGCAATCCTCAAGCTGTCGAGGGTTTAATCGCTGCCCTCAATCATTCCGATAGTGACGTGAGATGGCAAGCATCAGGGGCTTTGGGTGAGATAGGCAATCCTCAAGCTGTCGAGGGTTTAATCGCTGCCCTCAATCATTCCGATAGTGACGTGAGAGAGAATGCAGCAAAAGCTTTGGGTAAGATAGGCAATCCTCAAGCTGTCGAGGGTTTAATCGCTGCCCTCAATCATTCCCATAGTGACGTGAGAGAGAATGCAGCAAAAGCTTTGGGTAAGATAGGCAATCCTCAAGCTGTCGAGGGTTTAATCGCTGCCCTCAATCATTCCCATAGTAACGTGAGATGGCAAGCAGCAATAGCTTTGGCTAAGATAGGCAATCCTCAAGCTGTCGAGGGTTTAATCGCTGCCCTCAATCATTCCGATAGTGACGTGAGAATGTATGCAGCAATAGCTTTGGGTGAGGTAGGCAATCCTCAAGCTGTCGAGGGTTTAATCGCTGCCCTCAATCATTCCGATAGTGACGTGAGATGGCAAGCAGCAATAGCTTTGGGTAAGATAGGTAATCCTCAAGCTGTCGAGGGTTTAATCGCTGCCCTCAATGATTCCTATAGTGACGTGAGAGAGAATGCAGCAGAGGCTTTGGCTAAGATAGGGAATGCAGAAACCTTGACAAAGCTAATTAAATTCCTAGACATCAACATCTATCGCGATGATATATTTCCCCTAGCGCGGACATTAGCGGTTCGATTTAGCAAGGAAAATCTGCCTTTTATTCCCGTCTATCCTAAGTTGGTTCGCTTTAGCTATTCACCTATATTGGCAACGGTAAAGCGTCATTGGCGAAAGCAAAAACAAAAAGCAAGGGAAAAGCGTTTAACTGGTGGATTGGATTGGTTCAGGATGCGATTTTGAACTGGGGGAGGGCGGGTTTTGTACAAAAGTTATCGGTTAGATCCTACAAGTTAGTCCCTAAACCCGCCCCTACGGATTGTTTTTGCTTGGATTTGACGTTTAAATCGGGCGCACGTCGGTCATCTGTGTCAACTTAAGGTAGAAAACCAATGCTGGCAAGGTTTTAAGTTGTGTCTATCTACTTCTCTACATTTTCCCCCTCATCCCCTAACCCCTTCTCCCACCCCTCTCGTTCCCCCCTGCGAGGAGGGATGACAGAGGATGCTTCGCTTTTTTTGCACGGGAGAAGGGGAACCGGACTTTCTTGCTCCCCTCGTGCTCCCCTCTCCCACGCTTGGGAGAGGGGCTGGGGGTGAGGGGTTGAGCTTAAGTTGACGCGGGCGCACGTCGGTGCGCCCCTACAATTACTAATTAAGGTGTGCCACGCCAGTAGTCTGTTATGCCAATCACAGCCAGAGTTTTACGACTTCAGGAATAAGGAGGCGATGATCGCACAACGATGACAACACCCCTAGATCAAACCATTACCTTAGCCGAATTCCTCAACCTGCCAGAGACAAAACCTGCCAGTGAATTTATTAATGGTCACATTTACCAAAAACCAATGCCTCAAGGCAAACACTCTCGCCTACAGTTTCAACTTTGCAATAAGATAAACCACGTCGCTGAAGAGTCGCAAATTGCCCTCGCTTTTCCTGAACTGCGTTGCACCTTTGGCGGGCGTTCAATTGTTCCTGATGTTACTGTATTTCAATGGCAACGAATACCTATTGATGCTAACGGTGAAATCGAAAATGTATTCGCGCTTTCTCCTGATTGAACAATTGACATTCTATCTCCTGATCAGAATGCCACAAAGGTGATTAGAAATATCCTCCATTGCCTAAGACATGGTACTCAGTTAGGATGGTTTATTGATCCAGATGAGCGGTTAATTCTGGTATTCTTGCCGGGACAACAACCCATTGAAATGACAGGTGATGATCTCTTACGGGTACCTGAGTTTTTGGATTTAAATCTAACCGTTGATCAGGTATTTGCTTGGTTAAAAGCTGGGAAATAATATCCTTATAAGCTGTTCGGCATTTAAACCTTAATATCAATAATAGGGAAATCCTTGTAGTGCGTTAAGCGAAGCCATGCCGCAGGCTTTGCATCTTGCTCGCTACTAATACCCAATTTAAATGCATGACAGCTTACCAATTAAGTTAAGGTGCGTTACGCTTCGCTAACACACCCTACTGGCTACGGATTGTTTTTACAATGACGCGATACAATAAGAAATCTCTACCGGATTGATCCATGATCAGAAGTCTAGCCATTGGAGACGATATTACAACATTCCGTCAAGTCCAGGAGAAACTAGGGTTAACCTTGACGGAAGATAGCCAGTTTTTTACCGAATGGATGGCTGAATTACCTGCATTGAGTGAGTCAGAGCAAGCGCGGTTAGATCAGGTGCGTTGCAACTATCTCTACCAAATTTCCGATGGGATTATGCTGGAAGAAACAATCAAAATGGTTGTGCTGTCGCCATTGCTGGAGTTAGCAGGTTTCTATCAACCGCCTTACAAATTCAAGACAGAGGTTTCCGTTGAAATTGAAGCAGAAGGAGACAACGAAGAAATTTTACGAGGACGAATTGATGCGCTAGTGTTGCAGGGTAAACTGTGGATTGTTCTAATTGAATCCAAAAAGACGACGTTTGATTTAGAGTTAGCGATTCCGCAAACATTGGCTTACATGGCAGCGCATCCAGCGCCAGAACAACCGCTCTATGGTATGGTAGCCAATGGTAGCAGCTTTTTGTTCATCAAAACATTAGGCAAACAGTATGGAATTTCGGATTTGTTTGCCACGCGATCGCAATATCGCAACAATCTCTATGAAGTGTTGAGAATCTTGAAGCATTTGGGGCGTTTAATTTAAGAGGTATTGACAAATTGAATAAAATGTGAATTAGCCAGTCAATTAAGGGTGGGGGAGGGCGGGTTTTGTTCCACAGTTATTGGTTACATGCCAAAGGCTAGTTCCTAAACCCGCCCCTACAGGTTGGGTGGATGAGGGCGCGATCGCATGGCTGGGAAGGGCGGGTTTTGTATAACAGTTATCGGTTATATGCCAAAGGCTAGTCCCTAAACCCGCCCCTACGGGTTGTGTGGATGAGGGCGCGATCGCACGGCTGGGGAAGGGCGGGTTTTGTATAACAGTTATCGGTTATATGCCAAACATTAGTCCCTAAACCCGCCCCTACAGATTGGGTGGATGAGGGCGCGATCGCACGGCTGGGGAAGGGCGGGTTTTGTATAACAGTTAGCGGTTATATGCCAAGAGTTTATCCCTAAACCCGCCCCTACAGGTTGTGTGAATGGTGACGCGATCGCCATGACTTGCCTTTGGATAGATACGCTAGATTCAATGCATTGCTAGAGTTTAAAATTAAGTCAGTTTATCTCATGGGAAACAAGCAAAAGCTTTCCCAAAATTGTATTTAATAATACAAAAAATCGGTGAAATCAGCTAAGCATTTGCCGGATCATCAATTAGAATACTCGTCCACAATTTTTTCCCAAAATGCTTCACCGCCACTTGATCAACTGACGGGGTGTATCTACCCAAACCAACCATTCAACTCTGAGGACAAAAGTAATGATGCGTAAAATAATCATCCCTTTAGGCGCTGGCGTACTTGTCGCTGGCTTGACACCAACCGTCGGCGCTATGCCCATTGAACCCTCTCAATCCAATAACACCACCCTATCAGGTGAGTCGCTACAGGGACTCGATAGTCGTAGCCTAAACGATAACGCCACATTTTTCCCTCAAGCTTCATCCAGATTTCAACCTGAATCTGTCGCATTACCCGATAATGAATCTGAGAATGAAACTCCCGCCATCTCGTTATTTGGGATAAAATTATCTGCTGAAGAATCGCCGTCTGATTCCGACGATTACCCATCTACTCATTTAGAATTAAGCGATTTGGAGGTTTCGGCGGGCGGATCATCCCTGGATAGTGAGCAAGTGGTGAACGTGAAGTATCGACTTCTTTCGCCTTAAATTTTGTACAAGGATTGAGCAAATGTAGAGATGCTTCTAGCATCCCGTCTGTAGGGGCGGGTTTCACTATTATCGTTTCTTTTTTACCCACAGGTGACTAAACCCGCCCTGACCGAATGGTACAGTTCAAGTAGGTTGGGTTGAGTAAAGGGCGACCCGAGCCAATTAAATGGACACCGTTGTTGATTTTTGCAAGCGGGTCGCCCCTACAGGGAAACCAAAGGTAACATTAAAGCCCACAAGGACTATCGCTACCGTTATTCTCCATGGGCGCTACCGTATGACTCAAACGCATGAAGAAGGATTGAGGCGTGTCTTCCACATCAGACACCACACCATGCAAACGCCGCACCAATGCCATAATCTTATTCCCATACTCCGGATCAGCACTCCAGCGCCGACTTAAGTCGTACACCGAAGGCGCACTCCCGCGTAAGACGAACTGGAACCGAGGACTGACAATGGGCGGATGTTCAATCGGTGCAGTCGTTCCATAGGCTTTGAGATGCTGAATGTGGGCTTTCACACCCGTGCGGATATCCGGGAAAAATGCACCCGCTGGATCACTATTGGCTGTCCCTAAACCGCCAAAATTATTTTGTTCCGGTTGTAATAAACCGCCAAAGCGTAAAAAGTTGGTCGTCAGACACATCTGACTAAAGGCAATGTCGTGATTGACATCTTCTTTTTCCGCCTCTTCAATGTAAATGGTATGGATGTCGGGGAACTGATCAAGTGCTTTTTCATTATTACTGGTGAGAAAGGCTTTCAAATCTGCTTCTGTGGCATTGCCAAACCAGATAATCTTGTCAGACTCATCCAAATCCGTTTGAGTGGCTGTATTTAGTAATACCGTTCTGGTATCACTATCCCAGCCGACAGAGATATTAAAAGGTTGCAGATCAACCGCTTTCACATACACGACATTGCCATAACTGATTTGGCGAATATCCGATTCCACAGTCAGATCAACACCTAAATTCTCTACCAGATCCGCCGGAATATAGGAATTCCCATTGACGAGAAGCCCTTTTTCGTCATGGTCGTAGTTTTGAATTTGGATATTAATCAGTCGGAAATGGGGTGAAGTTTGATCCGATTTTGCCGTTTGACCACTCCATTGCAGCAAGCCATCAGCTAAACCTTGGGCAAAGCGATCGCGGTTTTCTTGAAGTAAGGTTAAGTCTTCGGGATTATCTAGGAAACAGAGATTGAAGATAATCGATGATGCCGCGACTTCACGACAAAACGGAAGCTGATTTTTGGCACTCAAGGTGTCCGGTTTAACGCCACGAGAGAGGGGTTTTCCGGGTAAACGCAGTTCGGGGACTTTCTCCAAGAATGCCTCTAAGACCAACTTAGCATCGTCTTTGCGGTCTTCGTTTCCATCAATATAATAGGCTTCCGTACCCCGCACCGAACCATTAAAGGCATTACCACCCAGTTCTATCGCCACATCCCCAGGCAGAACGCGATCGTTGATCCATTTGATTGTACCGCCCAGATCCAGATCATCGGGTACCGTAAGGAAATTAACCCCTCGTGACTGGAGTTCCTGCACCAAGGCGTTACGAGTAAGAATCATTTCCTCGGCTTCCGTTGTCCCTAAAGCAACAACGCCGGGATCTTTAAGGTCATGACCCGCAGAAATAAAGATGCGCCCGACAGCCGTTGCTGGTGGAGGCGTGGGTTTAGTGGGTTCGGGTTCGGGTTCAGGTTCGGGAGTGGGTTTGGGTTCAGGTTCAGGCGGTGAGATAACCACAGGTGCGCCGAAAAATCCCAGTTGCACGAGAGTAGCCGGTCCCACCACACCATCGGTAATTAGGTTCCTTGCCTTTTGAAACAGCTTGACTGCTGCTTGAGTTCCTGGTCCAAACACGCCATCTACCCCAACATCAATTTTGGCATCTGCTAACGCTTGCTGGATTTTGCGGACATCAGTACCATGCATGTAGGGACTTGTCAATTTTATAATTTCCAAGCCCTGCCAGACTTCCCCAAAACCGCCGATAATACTCCGATTCAGTCGCCGTTCGGTAGCGGGTCCATAGCCCCCATCTTCGGCAATTCGATCCTGGGGATTGTATCGATTCCAAACCCGTTGGAACGCCTGTACCGCTAGGCTACGAATATCACGTCCGCCGCGAATATAGTCGAAGTGAGGATAATCCCTCGGACCCAACCATCGCCAGCCATGTCGTTCTAGAAAGGAACGCCAGCCATCGGTATCTTGGATATCCAGCGCTAAACCACTTTGGTGATTACTGCGAGGCGGACGGGCGGCGAGTTGAATCCCGCAGCGACGACCTCCTCGATAGTGATTGTAGAGGATAAGCTGTTGGGCAATGGTACGATATCCAGAGTTGATGACTAGAGGAATTCCGCGATCGCGAATTGCCCGCCCCAGGGCGGCTTTGGCAGCAGGCTGGAGGAAGGGCCACACGGCTTTTCCCAGACGCACATTCAAGTCTTCAAAACTGACTAGGGTGTCAGGTGTGAGGAAGTTCATCTCATCAATCACCTGTTGATCCAGTCCTCGCACAACATGAGTGGAACATGAACGCACATTAAACAGAACTTCGGTAGAACCCGGGGGAGACACTGGGGGTAGCAAGACGGTTTCGCCGTCCCAAATCTGAATATGGTCAGTGAAGGCGTACCAGGTATTTTTGTTGTTGAAGAGGTGGTTGGCAAACGCCACCCGGATATGGTGAGGTTCTCCGTCCTGAGGGTCCCAACTGTGCAGTGCTAACTCTGTCCCTTGCGTCAGACCATAAAGGTCATCAGGATCAGAGATTTGACTACTATCGACAGGTCGCTGTTTGAGGAGGGTATCTTCAAATATTTTAAGCGTTAAAGCCATTGGCTGTTGATAAAATAATTTGGATCAATTGTCGTAATTTTACTATAGTGCGTTGTAGAATTTCTTGTTTAAGAGAGGTTAGAGTAGATCGAATTAAAGTTAAGGATTCAACTCTTAAGATTTGATTAAGAAATAGCCCCGAAACCTGCGATCGCGCTATACCGAATCCAGGTTTTCTAAGGAGTCAGACCCAATTAAACTTGACGGTTTGAGATGGGGGAACACCTCGACTTACCTCGACTTACCTCGACTTACCTCGACTTCGCTCGGTAACACGCTCGGTGTACCACAGGAAACAGTAAGGACTTAACACTTGTTAACATTTCTGAGTACAGCGGAAAGAATTTATGTCCAGGTAATGATGTCCCGTCGCCAAAATCTCAAAGGGTTACTTATGATTCACGGACCATCTCCCCATAGCAAATATCCGTTAACTGACCAAACTCGGTTAGTTTTCTTAAATAATATTATTAATAATCCGAACATTATCGTTGGTGACTACACCTATTACGATGATTTCGAGAATCCCGAAAATTTTGAACAGAATGTTTTATATCACTTTGATTTTGTCGGTGATAAGCTACGAATTGGCAAATTTTGTGCGATTGCTTCAGATGTCAAGTTTATTATGAATGGGGGAAATCATCGCACCGATTGGTTTACAAATTATCCTTTTCCAATTTTTGGTTCCGGCTGGGAAGTTGCTATGCCTGATAGCTGGCCCCACAAAGGGGATACAGTGATTGGGAATGATGTCTGGATCGGGTATGCCGCAACAATTATGCCCGGTGTTCATGTCGGGGATGGGGCAATTATCGCCACAGCATCAGTTGTAACTCGCCCTGTTGAACCTTATACGATTGTGGGGGGAAATCCGGCGCGAGAAATCCGCAAGCGTTTTGACGATAACGTTATCGATGAACTGTTAGAGATTCAATGGTGGAACTGGGATATTGAGAAGATTACCCGTAATCTGAACGCCATTTGTGGTGACAATATACAGGCTTTACGGGAAGCTGTATGACTAGATGTTTCATAAATATCGATATCTATAGCTTTAGCTAAACCAGTATCTGCCAAAGACTACTACTATAGAAACAACGAGTTAAGCTAAAAGTATTACCAAGGAGGGGTGAATGAATGATCAGGAGTTGGCAATTCTACTCAATGATTTGGAATCGGATCGGGTAGAACGTAAGGCTTCAATAGCTGACCGAAATATTATTCGTCAGGCTATTTGTGCTTTTGCCAATGACTTACCCAACCACCAGCAACCCGGAGTCCTGTTTATTGGCGTTAACAATGACGGAACTTGTGCCAATCTGCCAATTACTGACCAACTCCTGCTCACCCTATCCGATATGCGATCCGATGGAAATATTCTGCCTTTTCCGGACATGATTGTCCAGAAACGAACGATTAGTGGATGTGAATTAGTGGTTGTCATCGTAGAACCCTCTGATGCTCCACCTGTACGCTTTAATGGACGGGTTTGGGTACGAGTAGGTCCGCGCCGAGCAACAGCTACACAACAAGAGGAGCGTCGTTTAGCGGAAAAAAGACGGGCAAGGGATTTACCGTTTGATATTCTACCTTTACCATCAGCTAGCTTAGATGACCTAGATTTAGACTTATTTCGTCGCGTTTATTTGCCTTCCTCTTTAGCAATTGACATCCTAGAAGAAAATGAACGCTCTATTGAGCAACAACTCACCTCAATGCGCTTTGCTACAGTTGAATCCCAGCCAAAACCAACAGTATTGGGTGTCTTAGTTGTTGGTCGTGATCCACGACAATTTATTCCAGGTGCCTATATCCAATTTCTACGTATTGATGGCAGCGAGTTAACCGATCCCATTAGAGATCAGAAGGAAATTGGTGGTTCACTTCCTGATTTACTCCGAATACTTGACGCAACAATTCAAGCTCATATTTCCGTAGCCACAGATATCACCGCCCAGCCAATTGAAATGCGACAGCCTGATTATCCCATTGTGGCGCTACAACAACTAGCAAGAAATGCCGTGATGCACCGCATTTATGAAGGAACATACGCGCCAGTTCGGATTACCTGGTTTAATGATTGTATCGAGATCCAAAATCCTGGTGGTCCTTTTGGTCAAGTGAATAAGCAAAACTTTGGTCAGCCCGGTGTAACCGATTACCGCAATCCTCATTTAGCCGAAGCGATGAAGAACTTAGGTTATGTGCAGCGATTTGGAGTCGGAATTCAATTGGCACGCAAAGAACTGCAAAAAAACGGTAATCCACCTCCAGAATTTGTCGTCGAAGACGCCCATCTGCTAGTCACACTTAAGAAAAAACCATGAACACAACGATTATTGCTTTTTTCAACAACAAAGGCGGTGTGGGTAAAACGTCATTAGTTTATCACTTAGCCTGGATGTATAAAGATATGGGGCTGCGAGTTGTTGCCGCCGATCTTGATCCTCAAGCTAACCTGACGGCTGCATTTCTGGACGAGGAGCGATTGGAAGAACTTTGGTTAGGCAAGGATGCTCATACAGTTTTTGATTGTATACAACCGCTATTAAAAGGAACGGGTGATATTGATAATCCCTACCTGGAATTCATTGAGGAAGCTCAGTTATCGTTTTTTGGAGGAGACTTAGGGCTTTTGGTCGGAGACTTATATCTTTCTGGTTTTGAAGATGAGCTTTCAGCACAGTGGTCCAATTGTTTAGGTGGAGGGGGTCAAGAAAGAGCGTTTCGGGTTATGTCTGCCTTCTGGAGAATTATGCAAAACGCTGCTTTAGCTCATCAGGCTGACGTGATATTACTGGATCTTGGTCCTAATTTGGGGGCGATCAATCGGGCGGCGCTAATTTCAGCCGACTATGTAGTTGTTCCCCTTTCACCGGATTTATTTTCGTTGCAAGGTTTGCGTAATCTGGGTCCAACATTGCGGACATGGCGCGAAGAATGGCAAGAGAGACTAGCTAAAACAAGTTCTCCAGGAAAGAAGGGTTTAGCCACAGATTTACAGCTTCCCCAAGGTAAAATGCAGCCGCTTGGATACGTTGTTTTGCAACATTCAGCCCGATTAGATCGTCCGGTGAAGGCTTACAACCGTTGGATTGCTCGTATTCCAACGGTTTATCACGAGGATGTATTAGATCAGCCGCTGAGTCATGCTATTTCTGTAGCCGATGATCCGAATTGTTTAGCCTTGCTAAAAAACTATCAGAGTTTGATGCCCATGGCTCAGGAAGCCCGGAAGCCTATCTTTCACCTCAAACCGGCTGACGGGGCGATTGGCGCTCATACTTATGCGGTGAGGAATGTTTACCGAGAGTTTGAAAAATTGGCTCGCGCGATCGCACAACGAACTGGAGTAAAACAGTTGTCAACACCCACCGCGCCTTTATAATGGCATAGCGTACCGAATTGGATAGATTATATTGTAGGGACGCACGCTCCATGCGCCCACAAACTCCGTACAATTTATTCTCTACAATTGAATCAGGGCGGGTTTTGTTGTTCAGTTATTGGTGACAAGCTAGCTTGAATCCCTAAACCCGCCCCTACAATTTACTTGATCAACCCTCTAGTAGGGACACGATATATTATGCCCCTACAGGTAGCCCCTAAACCGTCAAGAAAACGTTACTCATAATCCAGTTGCGGATTAACTTTAAACGTTCCCACAGACGCCTGCAACTCTCGCGCCACTTCCACCGTTTTTCGCAGCGAATTTGACACTTTCGTCGAAGAATCCGAGGTTTGGGCTGAAACCATAGCAATCTCATACATCAAACTACTCACCGCTTGCGCCGTTTGAGTCTGAGACACTGTAGCCGTAGAAATTAACTGCACCAATTGGTCAATCTGATAGGATACCTCTAACATCTGACCCAAACTATTCTTGGCATCATCTACTAACTGTGTCCCTTCTACCACCTGCTTGGTGCTTTGTTCCATCGCCTCAACCACCATCGCGGTTTCCCGTTGAATACTCTCAACAATCTCTTCAATTTCTTGAGTCGCCGCCGCCGATTTTGCCGCCAATTCTCCTACTTCTTCAGCAACAACAGCAAAGCCTTGACCCTCTTCACCAGCCCGTGCTGCCTCAATCCCGGCATTAATGGCAAGTAAGTTGGTTTGTAGGGCGATTTTCTCAATGATAGATACCACCTTAGCAATCTGTTGCGACGACTCACCCAAACGCTTCACTTTTTTCGCCGTCTCCCCAATCGTACCTCGCAGATTTAAGATATTCTCTACCGTTAAATCCATCGCCGCTTGACCCATTTGGGCGGTATTGGATGCCGTACCCGCAACCACCGCCGCTTGGCGAGCGTTCTCCGCCACTTCTTCAATGGACTGGGTCATTTGTTCGACAGAATTTAAAATCTGAGTCGTTTCTTCTGCTTGTTTCAGTGCCGCTTCTGCCAATTGCTGAATCGCTTGTTCGTCTTCACCAACCGCCATATTCACCTGAATTGCTGACTCTTGTACCCGCGTTACAATCTGCCGCAAGTTTTCCACAATTGAGTTGAAAAAGTCAGCAACGGTGCCAATTTCACCAATGTTGACCTCTGCCCGTACTGTTAAGTCACCTCTGGCTGCACCTTCCACATCATTGAGCAGTTCAACTAATTGCATTTGAATCGCTTCTTTCTGTTGACGTTGCTCCTCTGCCAGTTGTTCGGCTTTTTGACGGGATTGCTCAATTTGGGCTAGGAAATCTAAACGATCTAAGGCTGAACCGAGTTGAATTGCCACCTGTTTAAAGAAGGTCATTTCTGACTCTTGCCACACCCGGGTACTGGAACATTGATGGGTAACTAACAAGCCGTGAAGATCACCATAGGCTAAAATCGGTGCGACTAAATTGGCTTTGACGTTAAAGGGTTCCAGTTGACCCAAATAACACTTGCTTAAGCCCGCCTTTTGAATATCTTCAATCGCCTTGACCCGCCCCTGCTTATATTTCTCCACATATTGCTCCGCAAAACAGGGGTCAGCAATATTCGCGCCCAAGGCTTTAGGAAACCCTTCCGCCACCGATTCAGCCAAGATCGTTCCTTTCCAGTTTTTATCAAATAGATAAACGATCGCGCGATCGGTTTTCATGGTTTTGCGAATTCCTGTAATCGCGGCATTATAAATTTCTTCCACGGTCACGGATTCCCGAATACTGGATGTAATTTCATTCAGTTGTTGCGCCCGTTCGGTTTCCGCTTCTTTTTCGACCAAGAAGTTCACCCGGTCTAAGGACAAACCAACTTGAATCGCTAATTTCTTGAGGAACTCAATTTCCGACGGTTGCCAATTATGGGGCGCATTACAGTGATGGGCAATCAGTAACCCAAATAACTGCTCATCCTTGAGAATGGGGGTGACCAAATTGGCTTTAATTTGTAACCGTTCCATTAACTGGAGGTGTTCCGGATGAAATCCCGCTTCAAAAACATTATTGGTGGGTACAACTCGTCCTTGTTTGTAAGCTTCGATGAGAGCATCCCCAATACAAGCGTCTTCAATTTTATCCCCCAAGGCACGAGTCCAAGCGGGAACGACGGCTTCATTGGAGATGTATCCCCGCCAGTCGGGTTGGAACCGATAAATTACTACCCGATCAACGCCCAGAATTTGCAACGCCCCTTGAACAGCCGCCTGGAAGACTTCCTCTAAATCTTGTTCAGTCCGAGCGCGGGAAATGGCGATGTTGGCAAATAATTCTGCCTGTTGTGTTTCTGCCGATTGCTGATATAGTAACCCCTTAACACTGGTGACCAAATTATTAAACGCTTGGGACAAGAGGCGGGTTTCCGTCGGACCGGATGGTTCAGCGTGAACATTGAGATCCCCTGCAATCATTTGTTCCGCCGTGCTAACCAATTGTTTTAAAGGCATTGCCAAACGACGGGCTAAAAATAACAGGATTGCTGCGATCGCACCGCCTAAGAGCAGAAACGCTAAGGAAAAGGTCAGCGCGGCTTGAGATCCAGTGCTGCGGAGGTCACTCAGTTCCATAGAAACCGCAATCACCCAGTTGGTTTTGGGAACGGTGACCAGAAGATAACGGCGACCCGCGTATTCAAAGTTAGCCCTGTTGAGGGAATCGCCAACCTGAGAGGGAGCTGACTCTATGGTTAAATTCTTGAGTGGCACATTACTCGCTACTGATTCCGCCTGAGGATTCTGAGACTGTAGGCTATCGAGCAATATTTTGGCACCTTGCGCGATCGCATCACCGCCCACAACTGTCGGTTGACCTTCTCCGTCCTGAATCCCGACGTTATGAATGACAGTGACATTACCCTCTTCGGTCAGGGCTAAAAGTTGGACGATTTGAGAATCAACTAAGTGTAAATCTGAGAGCAAATTATTCAGCACTGTACCGAATGCTGTAGCGGGTAAGACCCCTTTGACCACACCCAGAAATTCACCTGAGTTCGGATCAGTAATCGCTTGGCTCAGTTCAATCCCAAAGGTATTTGCCGATTGATCAAACGTCGGTTCGATTAACCGACCTTCACCTGTTTTCGTTGCTTGCCACCATTGTTCATCCCGTTGTACAAAGTCCGAGGTCGGGCGACTATATGCGACATTAAACCCGTGTTTGTCGGTAAAAAATAATTCCGCAAATTCGCTAACTTCTGCTGTTCTTTGCAGATAACTATTCAGAGCTGAATTGGGTTGAACAATTTTATTTGTGGCGAAAGTTTGTTCAAGCTGCTCAATCGGAATGGTCGGCAGCCCTTCAGTTTGAGCCACTGTTGCCGTATTCTTAGCCGCATTAATGACTAACGGATTATGCGCCACAATTGCGGGAATTTTTTCGGCTTCGGCTAACAACTCAGTGACAATATCACTGGTTAATAATGCTTCATTTTGTAATAACTGCTCATTTTGTTCTTGGCTGCGTCCCGAAATAATTCCAGATGTCACCAATCCCGCTAATCCTAAGGGAACCAGTACAGCAGGTAAAATGGTTTGCAATAACTGAATCCGCAGGGGAGTACTGTTCTGGGACAATAAACGATTGTAGCTCGGAAGAGTACGCCCCAGGAAAGAAGGCTGTTTCTTCGGCTCTGGAGGCGTCATTCCTGGGGGGGGAACGGATTCGAGAGGGAGTTGGCTGTTAGGATAATTCGTTGCATTATTTTGATACCCTCTATTCAAAGTGTCTTCATGGGATTGAGAGTTATAAGTGTTAAGTGGATCAAATTTAGTAGCCATGAAATGATGTCCTTGAAATGAGAGTCTTGGTTAATTCTTGATTGTCATACTCGCTTTTTGATAAGCAAGCTACGTTAAAGAATTCTGGCATCGGCGCGGGACGGTTTGAGTAACATCAGGTCAAAAAACAATAGAGTGAAAATTGCCCCTAATCAACAGAACTCAAAAGGGTTTATAACTCAACTGAAATTGGTAGCAGATGCAGGTAAAAGTATGCGAATTGGTCTTTCTGGAAGTGGGTGGACACAACTCAAGTTAACGGTTGAGATTAGGGAACAGGGAACAGGGAACAATAAGGGTTTGAGGGCGATTTACAAAACTTAATACAGTACCGTTTTCTTTTGTCCGACTACTTACCAACCAAATTGCTATCAATTGTCTAATACCCTATATCAGCTTTACATCATTAGAGAACTCGATCTAAATCTAAAATTTACAATCCAAAACGGTATCAGAGGAATTCTGGTGTTACAAAACACGACAGACACTTATCCTCCCAAGGCGTCTAAAAAGACAGCCATACTTGTTGCTGAATCCTAATTCACCAATGACATAAGACGATATTGGATTAAAGCACTCGTCTGCACGCCACACTAGCCGCCTTGACACCCCCACCCGAGGCAATTAAAGCGCCGATGGGACCGCCAACCGCTTCCCCGGCGATCGCCATTTCAATCGCCACCGCCAACGTACAAACATCTAAATCCGCTTCTGATGCAGGTTGCGCTTCTGGATGGTTATCTTTCCAGGCTTGGGCTAAAGGAACGGCAAGTTCTGCTAATTGATTTTCGAGGTCAAATTGCTGTACTTCATCAGAAGATACAGGTTCAGAGGTTGAGGGATTGAGATTACGTAATTGGTTGTCGGATTTGAATGAACTCATAGTGCTAGTACCTAAAAAAACACCACATTCAGGAATAGTGGGATTGAAGCGAAAACGATAGATTTACCCTGGTGGTGTCCAACCTTGAGGAGAACAGAAGCAAAAGAGGCGAGCGATCGCAGACCCTAGGCTTTCATTCCCAGATACGGTTGAATCTGTAAGACAGTCGTATAACCTGTAATACACTTTCCTTATCATAGGTCAACTACACGAGCATCAGCAACTAAGTCTTAGAGGTTTCATCGAGTCTTCATAAACTAGGGGATAAGGCAGCAGGGGTGTGACAGTGGAGGGAAGTGAACTCACGCGCCATGCCTCGCAGGGGCGAAGAGTCATCCTCCTAATGTCCCGTGTCACTCAAACAGCACCGTCACCTCACTGGATTGGGTAAAGTAATTCCAAATCGCGATCGCTAAATCATTCTCATATTCCAGCTTTTCGATACCCTGACAATTCCGGCAATCCCCTATACATGATGACGCTTGACCATCTAATGCCCCCTCTGGAATTGCTAAACAAATATTTACAACAGGGATCTCTTGTCCCTCACCCAATCCGTTATAGGTGCTGAACGTCACTGCCGCAACATAGTCCATATTGATGATCAAATCGGCGAGTCGGATGAATGCCAAGATAAACTCCTCGCACAGATAATTCAATAACTGTTTTGTCAAAAAAACCCTACATAAAAAGGTTAAGTCATACACCCAATTGGCGTAGTCACGATTGAACTATTCAATTTGGTGTCGTAGATGCGCTGACTAGCAACGGAATAGATCAGAGAGTTTCCCCTAGCTTGAGTTTTTCTCAAAGGTCGGGTTTCTTTTCTATGCCATTGCCATGACCCTGAAACCGTACTTAACCGTAAGATAGCGTAAAACACGTAATACACCAATAGCATCATAGTCAATCTGCACGCTGATCAGCAAGAGTTAGGGATGAGGGACTGGCAATTGAGGATTGGTGACTGGAAAAATTCTCCATCACCTCCCTCATCTGCCTCATCTGCCTCATCTGCCTCATCTGCCCCATCTCCCCCATCTCCCCTGTTCCCTGTTCCCTCTGCCCACAATTCAGGTTAACCAGGCTGCCAAATTCTGACTTGACCATTTAGACTGCGACTAACCATCGTTTCTCCATCAGCACTCATTGCCACAGCAGCGACACCCTCTGGATGTCCTTTAACAGCTTCGAGCCACAATTTTGACAAAGCTCTGTATCGATAGGATTTTGGGGATTCTGACAGTTAAAATTGAGGCAATATCGCATGGGCAATGGCTAAAATAGCATAGCTGGTAAAGCTCTGTAACTCTTTACAGGATTGCAATTTATAGTTATTGTTATTACTGTTGTTGCATTCTTTCAAGTTGCTATTGTGTCCTGTGCAACTGATCTTTTAGTTGCTGTATCCTTTGTCGATCTCGCGCTCTTTGAGCTTCCTGTAGTTGCCGCTCTTGCTCATTGACTGCTTCAATTGCTGCTTGCTCTATTGCATTGTCCATACAATCGAGTAGTATTAATAACGCTCCAATCATTTGATGTCATGAGACACTCTTTATTTTAGGGTAGAATGATAATTTCCAGAAATAGCCAAATTTTATCTGCTCTTTGAACTTTTTTCGCAACACCATTGACTACCCGGTCCGACAGCCAGTACATTGCCATCAGGCATAAATAGCATCCAATCTTCAGTACCCTCTTCCTCCGGATCTGACGGATCTGAATAGAGGGAAAATGTGGGTCTTCCGTAGTTAGTGTGCTAAATTGTTAGTTTGATTTGCCGGAACATGGGACAGCAATAGCTTTAACCAATTTTACCCGGATTTCAAGAGAGTTTTGAGGCGGTGAAAAGCGGCAATCATTGTGTGGCAAGCTTCCTGGTTCATTAAAGCTGATAGTTTAGCCCACTAAGTCCGGAAGACCCGATATTTTAGCCTCAATTAAATTTCTTTCGGTTGGATTAATAGACATTGCTTTTTTTTATAGTTATTTAACTTAAAATCCCAGAGTTGTTCGGAAACTGGAGAGGGATGATTCTCCCCCTCTTCCCCAACCGTTAAGGCATGGGTACAAGCGGCAACAATCCCCGGTGCTGAGAGATTGAACTGATAGGCTAACGCCTCTACCTGCCCATTTAACGACTCACCCGCTGTCCCTAATTGTGCCAGCCAAATCGCCTGTTGTTCCTCCAGCGTAGGTTTCGGCACATCAAAGGTAATCGGCGAACGTTGGGGGGAAAATAGCCGTTCCCGACTGGCGACAATTAAAGGAGTTTGCAAATTCTCTAGCAGTTGGAGAAATACTTGCCGTTGTAAACCATCCGCCCCATTCATCTCCTGACAATCCAGTAACAGGATACTATTGGTTAACCGTGCCGCCCGTTCCCAGCGCTGCATCAGTGCGGTTAAACTCCCGGCGGTGGATAATAAACCGGGTGTAGCTGTCAGGGTAGTCAGAGACACCTGCTTCAAATGACACCCTAGCAACGCACAAATCGCCGCCGCCACCGACTGCTGATCAGATATCTGAGTGCCACACAGTTGAATGACTGGATAACTCGATACCGCCGTTGCCTGTAACCAAACTTGTACCACCTGTTGTGCAATCCCTTGATGGGAGGGCGGTAGGGGGAAATCGGACTGAGGCGCGACTGGTTTAATTATCCCTTTTAACTGGGGATCGACATACTCTTCCCCCAACAAATACAGCAGGATACTCTCATCAATCCGCATCGGACTCAGGGTAAACGCCCGCCCTTGTTCAATCTCAATTAACTGCCAATGTCGCAACGCCGCATCAGCGGTAAACGCCTGCCAACTCGCCTCCGGCAAAATACGCGATGCCAAATAAGGTGTAGGGAACGTCCACTGTTCATTCCCCTGCGCCTCGGCACATAAGCGCCCAATTATTTACCAAGGACTTCCAATCAGGGTAAATGCTGCCCAATAATAGGGATGGGAGAGAGACTTGTCCTCTTGAGTTTCTAATGTTGGCGGTAACCGAACAGGTTGTCCACTTCCCCGTAATTGTCCCCCTTCCAAACGCACCTCTCCCTTGATCATCGCTAATTGTGCTTGGCGTAAGGCTTCGGCTTTAATCGGAGCGGTTTGCAACTTCCGATAAAACTCTGTCATCAATCCAGAGGTTCCTTCATCACTGACATACCACAAACTTGACAGCGCTGACTTGACCCCAGCTTGCACGGCTAATCCAGCAAAACCTAACTCCGCTTTTTCATCACCGACGGCGGTGCGACAGGCGGAAAGGATTAACAATTCAATGGGGGTGCGACGATTATTCCAGCCTAATTCTCGCAGTTGGTTCAGGCGCAGTAGATCATTCCATAACAGAATATAAGAATTTTCTAGAGAACCGGGTTTGAATTCACCATGGGTGGCTAAATGCACAATAGAAGCATTTTGGCTGTGGACTTTGAGTGATTCTAGGGTAACTTTTTCATTCAGGAATGATTCTCCATCACGAATGCCAGCAATTGTTTGTAGTTCCAGAGGGACAGCGGGTAAAGAACTCAGGTTCAGTTCCTTGGCTAGATCACTCGATTCCGCAATTCCCATTGCCAAAACGGGAACATTCTGAATATTGTTATAGCTAGTATCAGTAATACTCAGACTGGGCATTAACCCCACACTATAGTTTTCCACCAAAAAGCCTTGACCATCATGCAGCGCCGCCACGGGTAAGGAACGCAAGCCCCTATCCATGATGAACACCAGATTTTGAATCCCTTGGGCGTCTAAATCTGCTTTTAAGGGGGCGATTAACCATTGATACAGTTGCTGCGCCGGTGCTAAATAACTACTGGTTCTCCGTTTAATCGGATTGGTAATTTCTCGGCGTAATTTTTTTGCCGTTTGCCGGATCGTCTCTGGTGTCGTATCCGGGAGACTGACAACCTTTTTCTCCTGAGCGGAAACCATGATCAGTTCCAGGTTATCGGCAACAAAGATGGCATAAATAAACGCGGATTTTACCCCGGTTTGCTGCTCAATTTGCGCCAGAATTTCGGCGGCATCGGCGGGATTGTTAACGCTGGGTTTGGGTCCTAAATATCCGGAAAAAGTATCGGCAAGCAGACGGTCAAGGGTGGAAATGGCTAGGTCAGCATCCGCGACTTGACGACCCACAGGTAGTTGAGGAGAGATGGTGCTTAAGGGCAGATTGCTTTGAGCGGGTATCCGAGAAATGATTTCAATATTGTCTTGAACAACCGGAAATGTAAACGATTGCATGGGGAAAATTGAACCAAGAACTCCCTTGCCATTGGTAATTGCCCCAGCGGTGCCATTTTGCGTCGGATTTCCCACTTCAAAGGGGTCAAAGGCAGTACCACCACCATGGCGAATCACAATCGGATCACCACCTGTGGCTAGCGTTGCTTCTATGCCAGTTTGAGAACGGAATGTGCCTGTTGCTCTAAAATACCCATCGGTGGTAATGTTAATCGTAATTTCAATCCCTTCTGTTTCCGAGGGACGGGTGGCGATCGCACTCTGATTTCTGGGCAAACCTTGAGCATTGATCCAAATTAAATCAATACCAGGAGCGTCTTTGCTAAATTCGGGTTGACGGTTGTTCAGGGTAATTAAACCTGCTAAACCCGCCGTCGAACTGGAATTAACTTCTGCGAATGTCAGTTGACCCAAGCTGGAAACATCGATCGCACCACCCCCCAATGCACCCGATGAGTTCAAATTCCCACTGGTAATATCTCCAGTTTGGCTCGTCAGGGCGATCGCACCCCCTTTCCCCATTGCTGATGATGTATCAATGTGACCCGTGGTAATATTACCTGGAGTCGTCAGCGTCACAGCATTTTCTGGAGTCTCTCCCTGGGCAGTTAAATCGCCGCTTTGGATAGAGCCGAAGGGATTGGTCATGGTAATTCCGCCCTGGGTGGCAGAGACATCCGCTGTGGTAATCGTGTTATTGGCTTGCAGGTTGACGCTTTCGGCTTCTATATCGGCTGTCGTAATACCAGCTTGGTTAGCGGTGAGATTGACATCACCCTGAGGTGCTGTGAGTTTTCCTTGACTTGTATCAATAGAACCTGTTGCACTATCGATAGTGATACCGTCTTCAGTTGCAGTAATACTGGCGGTACTGATATCATCCGTCCCATTCAGTTCTACGACTGTCGCCTGGATATCGTCTCGAAGTTGAATCGTATCGGCGGTAATCTTAATCCCGTCTGAGTCAAGGGTAGTCATTGTCGAATCCGCGATCGCCTCTGTCGCCCGTTCAATCGTCAGCGCCCCCAAATCTGTTGTCGTCCATCCACCGCCAAAGTTTTGAGCGCCAACCGCACCAGCAAAGGTGACATTTCCCGATCCACTGTTTAGGTGCAAGTCAAACGGTGATGTAGCGGAAGAATTCCCAAGGGTTTCCTTAGCGCTGGATACAGTAGCACCGAAGCTAATATCACCGCCCCTCGATCCTGGTGATGCTTGAGAAATTGTATCGAATTGGGTATCCCGCACCAGAATTACATCACCTGTAAATTCAATTGGACCGCCACGGGTGTTAATCTTACCCGCGACTCGACTCTGTTGGGCATTAATAAATAAACTATCAAACACCGTCGTTGAAGTGCCGACAATATCTGCATTGATGGTGGTATCATCACCAATCCTTAACGTTTTCAAGGCATTCGGTTGACCGATTTCCCCCTGAAAGGAAACATTACCTGTCCCTGGTGCAACGGTGAGACTTTGCGTCTCCGGTGTTCTCCCCGTAACATCACCCATGAAGGTAATGTCACCGCCTCCTGCACCGATTCTCACCTCCACCTCTTCTTTGGCGTACAACCAGATGGTTTGACTTAAGGTAATCGGTTGTCCGGCGGTTTCTAGGGTGACGTTTGGCTGATCCGGGTTCCCCAGATAGACATTTTCCCCATTAATTGTAATTGCCGCATCATCGGTTCCGGTCAGATTGCCATTTACCTTAATTTCGCCCCCAGAAGCCGGGGATTGAATCGTCACTGGATCGTGGAAACTGACTCCCTCCGGGTCGAGGACAATTTCACCATTGCCCGTTTCCCCTCCAATCGTGATCTGGCTAAAGCCGTCTGCTATAGCCCCTAAGTCCCGATCGCTGATATCTAAACTTCCTTCTCCGTTGGCGGGTGAACCAATATCAATCGAAGCATTGTCGGTGGCTGGCTTCAGGGAAATGGTGCCTTGGTTCGGGGTACTGACCGAGTTAACTCCGCCATTGAGGTCAATTTTATCAGCCGTTAGGTCAATACTATCGGCTACGGTGACATGGTTATCAAAGGTTACAGATTCCCCCTTGTTAACCGTCAGATTTGTTAAGGGGGTGCGATTACCTACAGCGTCCGCAAACACGACCGTGCTATTATCGGCGTTTACGGTTAAATCTTGGCGTCCATCCACAGAATCGTTGAAATTAATCTCACCCCCCTGATTGGTAATGGCAATATCTTCACCGAGAGTGACTCGACTGTTGAGATCAATTGTATTATTTGCCGCATCAGCCGTCGTGATATCGCCATTCAGGGTAATCCCCTCACGCCCCTGAATCCTCAGGTTCTTAATTTCATTGCCATTACCGATCGCACCGACTGTCACCCGACCTGTATCCGCGTCCAGGGTGAGGTTAGCTGGGTTGGTTCCCCGAATCGTACCTGTATTAAACGCGATCGCACCCCCATCCGAGGTAAACGTTGTGGTTTGGTTGAGATTAAAGGCTGTGTCGGCTGTGTAGTTCTGGTTCTGGGCGTTGTAAATTTCTCCGGTAAAATTAATCGCTTCTGTGGCATTGATTGTCGCTGTGTCGCTCACGCCAGCTTCGGTTACCTTGCCAATATTCGCTAAGGTAATCGTTCCCCCATTTAAGCTTACGTTCAAGGGCGCTGTGGTGCGACCAATGGCTTCATTTATGGTTATATCGCCGTTTCCCGCATCCAGGGTCAAGTCTCCTGCACCATTAATGGATTGATTAATCGTAATATCCCCATCATTATTGGGATTATCCGTATTAATCGTCGCCTCTTCCCTTAACCTCACCGATCCAGTTAAGATAACATTGTTATCCACTCGATCTGACGTTTCAATCGTACTGTTTAGAGTAATCCCGTCACCCCTTAAGTTAACCGCTCCGGCATTGATGTCTCCCGTCGTCGAGATAGTATTTTCGGCTGTCACCCCTAGGGTTCCCGCAATCGAGACTGAATTCAGATTCAGGTTATCTTTGTCGTTGAGCGTGACATCATTGCCCTGATTAACCACGATAGTATTAAAGTCGTTATCGGTATTATCAAGAGTGATATCCTGGTTATTTCCGGCTGCCAGGGTAGCTGTGCCGTTGACTTTTATTATCGTGCCACTATTTTGGTTAATATTGTCTGTGGTGGCGGTAACAGTTAGGTCATTCGCTACATTGAGGTTTCCCTGGAACGTTGGATTGCCACCTTGCACGGTCAGGTTAAACCGTTCCCGTCTCAAGTTAACATCACCGATAGTCACCTCTCCTGTGACACGGGGACTGCCAATTTTGACTGTACCCCTTGATTCCAAGTTAGTTAAATCAGCTTCAGTTAGGAGGAAATTCCCTGGCGCACCGTCCCCAATACCGATTGTTGAGGTAAGATTAATTGGCTCAAAAGTAGCATTTCCCACATCTACTGTGGAGTTGATGCTCACATCCGTCGCGGTGACATCAAGTGTCCCAGAGATGGTAGATTCTGGATCATCCGGGGACGTTCCTAGCTGTATTTCATTGATATCTTTGAGGGAGACATTATTCGCACGGGTAACGATAACCTGATTCAAGTTATTATCATTGTTGAGGATGATGTCGTTCCCGTTAGCGTCTAACCGAGTTTCCCCTGCGACAACCAGAGAATCATTGGCATCTACCTGTTGAATCACACCTTGACTGGTCAAGCTAAAATTGCCTTGAATATTAGAAATAGTAGGCGCTTGACTAGAACCCAAAGCAATATCATTCACATCGGTCAGTTTGACCTGGTTGGCGTTGGTGATCACGACTTCATTAAAGTTGTTGTTGGCATGGTTAAGCGTGATATTCGTGGGATTCTCCGCATCACCGGCGGTTAATCGGGTTCTACCGCCAATATCCAATGAGCTGTCATTCCCTTGGGTAATCGCCCCCTTCGCCGTAACGGTTAGGTCAAACCCTGCTGTTGAAATACTTTCATTCAGTTCGACAGCGCCACCTGCCTGCAAATCTAAATTCAATCCATCCGTCGGTGTCGTGATCCTATCGCTATCAAATATCTGCCCGTTGATGAAGATATTATTCGCCGCGATTAAGGTTAGGGTTTTCCCACCCTTGCCATTAAAATCTAAGTCTGTTGCTAGGGTAATATTCCCCGCTTGACCGATTCCCGGTGGGGAAGATCCTGTATCCACGGTAACATTACCCTCAGTTAATGCCGCTAATAGGGTATTAATATTTAGGACGGAGTTATCCGCCGTCGCCGTAAAATTAGGCGCAGTGCCACTCGTTTGATCAGCCGCCGCACTAATGGTGATATTGTAGGGATCAATCAGCCAGGTTCCCCCATTCCCTGTCGGTGCGGTGATATCGGGCGCTACCGGAACATCTAAGAATCCGGCACTACTGGTTTCCACAAACCCCCCATTCCCCCCATTTACCCCACCTCGGGCGCTAATATGACCATAAGTGCGAGTCGTCTTTTGAGACCAGACCATGACTTGACCCCCATGCCCCTGATCGAGAGCATTTGCATTAATCGTCGCATCGTTACTGACAAACGTCACATCCGCATTCGGGATTGGTTCTTGACCTTTTTCACCGCCGCCAATTCGTACATTACCCCCACCCTGGCGTCCTGATGCATCTACGTTGGCGGCGATTAAACCCACTGTATTGCCAATAATATTGACTTCACCCCCAAGTGAGGATGAGGAGTCAAGGCGTGAATCCCCGACAGAAACATCAATTTCACCGGATACAATAGCCATTCCTGTCTGTTTGGGCAAGGTGACTCCCGTATCTGTCAGTTGGACATCACCAGATTGGTTAACCTCGACGCCTGTTTCAACCTCTTCCCCCTTCCCGGTTAACAATTGAGCTAAATCCAGAGGTTTGATCGGCAACAATTCCCCAGTGGGAGTCTTCGGTGCTTCAATTTCCAACGAAAGGAGTTGTCCTTTTTGAGAAATCTTGACCAAATTGGCACCGGGAACCGCCGCTACGGTAATGGTTCCCCCAGGTGCAGTTAGTGTCCCGGTGTTAATCACATTACCAGCGAGTAGGGTTAAATTTTGCCCCTGGGATACGGCTAAGTCACCCCCATTAACAATACTTCCCACCTCCAACGGATCAAAGGCAAATTGGTTAGGTGTCCCGACTAAGTTCTGATAGGCATTCTCACCCACCGCATTAAACCAATGATTATCGCCAAACCCCATACCTGTGGCGGTGGTGGCGATAAAGTCAGCCGGGACGTTTAATCGGGAAGACGCCCCAAAAATCATCCCCGCCGGATTCATTAAATATAAGTTCGGATTGCCGCCGGTGACCTGAATCAACCCGTTAATCACAGAGGCGTCACCACCCACGACGCGACCGAGGATAGTGTTTAAATTTGGATTAGCCAAAAAGTTGGCAATTTGGTTGGCATCTAAGCCAAACTGCTGGAAACTGTGGAAGAGGTTTTTGCCATCAGCAGAAAGACTACCCCCAGAAATATCGATGCGGTTGTCATCCAGTGTAATAATTGTCCCCGTCCCATCTCTGGCTGAGGTAATCGGTTGCGCCAGAACTAGGACTTCAGAGAACGTACCCAGACTTGCAATCCCCAACCCAAATCCGGTAACAACGGTGGTTAAATGATGCACTCTGTTCATGGCTAATTCCTCCAGCAGAGGTTAGATTTTCCGGGGACTTTTAAACTGAAGTTCCTCCGGTGCAGAGGGACGACACAATGCTTTCAGCTTTACCCCATCAGGGTTTGAGCGATTTTGACGGACTTTTATTAACATACGGCATTGCTCATGTCAAACATAATGAATCAAGGCAACCCAGAAGTCAATAGGATAAGTAGTCGGACACAATTAAAGTTAATGGTTGAGATTAGGCAACAGGGAACAGGCAATAGGCAACAGTAAGAGTTTGAGGCTGGTTTGCATAACTTAATCGGGTTGAGTTTATTTCCACCAACCTACTTAATAAAAAAATCTAACAGCGCCTTGGCTGTCTGTTGCGGCGCTTCCTCTGGGAGAAAATGACCGCACTCCAACGCCTGACCCCGAACATCGATCGCGCGATCGCGCCAGGTTTGCAGGACATCATAGCGGCGTTGCATGACCCCTTTTGCGCCCCATAACACCAATAGAGGACATTGAATCTTCTGGTCAATATCTGCTTCATCGTGGTCGAGATCAATGGAGGCGGCGGCGCGATAATCCTCACAAGTGGCGTGAATCACAGCAGGTTGGCGAAAGCAGCGACTATATTCCGCCATCGCCGCTTCGGTAAACCCTGTCTGTGTTGCACTCCATTGGTGTATCTTGGTTTTCAGGTAAAATTCTGGGTCTGCACCAATCAGTCGTTCGGGAAAATCATAGGGCTGAATCAGAAAAAACCAATGTTCGTAAGCTGTGGCTAACTCCTTATCCACCGTTTGAAAAATCGTTCGGGTAGGTACAATATCTAAAACCGCCGCTTTATCAACTCGGTTAGGATGGTCAAGCAGGAGACGATGCAACACCCGTCCGCCGCGATCGTGTCCGGCGGCGAAAAACCGCTTAAAACCCAGGATATCCATCAGTTCCACTTGGTCTTGGGCAGTTACCCGTTTAGAATAGGTCAGATGGGCTGGATCAGAGTTGGGTTTATCGCTGTCACCATAACCGCGCAAATCGGCACAAATCACGGTGAAGTGCTGTGCCAGAACGGGTGCAACCTGATGCCACATTACATAGGTTTGCGGATAACCATGGAGTAATAATAGAGGATATCCTGCGCCACCCATCACCAGATTAATCGTGGTGTCTGAGGTGGTAATCCGATGCTGGGTAAATTGCTCAAACATACGTGCTAACGGGGAATAAGTAGACAAATCTTAACCAAGTACGTTAGTTTATACTCAGACATGGTATCTTGCTGCTAGTCAGACGGTGCATGGGGTGAAAACCTTTCCAGCAGAAGATACAGGTGTTTCCGATTAAGTATCCGTTTTTTGAGCGCGATCGCGCCGTTGAGTTATACTGCTCGCGGTTACAAACTGAGCTTTTGTCATGCAGAACTTAGTGAAGTACAGCGTAACATCTGGTGAGATTCTTCACTCCGCTATCGCTCCGTTCAGAATGACAAATTTAACCGCGCGAAGCATAGTTCAGAACATTTACGTTTCAAGGCAAGCATCTACTCTTCGCAAGCATCTACTCTTCTAGTGCATCGGTTCCATCTTTGAATCAGATGCTAGTTCTTTTGACAAAAAATACTAGCAGTGACCTGAAACTCTCGTGTTATCACGTAGGTCGGGAAGCCACTTGTACCAGGTCAAAAAATTCTATTTATAAAAAATAATTTAATTATTACGAATGAACTTAACCCGTCTAATTCAAGAGTTAAACGACTATAGTAAACATGGAAACGGAGAGCTAATTCTAAAAAACTCTCAGGCATTTTGGACATTGTACTTGGTTCGGGGTCAATTACTTTATCCGAAGAGTAAACATCATCCCGTGAGACGCTGGAATCGGGCAATCAATCAGCATCGGTCGAATTGGCACTGGAGGGCTGATTACTCGCAGTTTTCCGACAATCCTAGTTGGGAATGTCAGCTCATCGATCGCGGATTGAGCCAAAAACAACTTAGCCTGATTCAAGCCAAGTTAATCATTCGCAGTTTAGTTCAAGAATGTTTATTTGAACTCACGCCTTACACGGATTTGGACAGAGACTGGAAGCCCACCCAAACAGCGATATCGACATTTTGCAAAGTTGTTGCTTTATCCAGCAACGAAATACAAACAATTCTGGGTACAGCCGAGCAAATGCAGAAACAATGGCAAGCGGCTGGGTTGAGTCACCTTCACCCGACTATGGCTCCTATTTTACAAGAGGGAGCAGATATATCCGAATTGCCGATTGCAGACAAGTATCTCAATGGAAAATTAACCTTGTGGGATATTGCGGTTGAGCGAAATCAATCCATCATTGAAGTTAGTCAGTCTTTGGTGGATTGGACTAAACGAGGGATGATTAAATTTCAAGACATTCCTGATTTGACGTTACCAAGCAGCAACGATAATGCTGGGAATACTCCGATAGTTGCTGAGAAAAAGCCACCAGAAATCAAGCAAACTCCACCCGATACTAAAACGTCTTTAATTGCTTGCATTGATGACAGTCCGGTGTTAACGCTCACGTTAAGAAAAATTTTAATTCCCAATGGATATCAAGTGTTGAGTATTCCCGAACCGATGCGAGGGTTCTCTCAACTGATTGAACATAAGCCAGATTTAATTTTGCTTGACCTTCTTTTACCGAATGCTGATGGCTATAGCATTTGTAAGTTTCTGCGAGAAACTCCTGTGTTTAAAAAGACACCGATTATTATATTGACGGCTAAAAATACGTCAATTGACCGGACTCGCGCTCAACTGGTGGGTGCAACTGGGTTTTTAGCGAAACCGCCTCAAGCTCAAGAATTGTTGGAGATGGTGCAGCAACATCTGGGATAAGGCAGCAAGAAAGCAGGAGGCACAAGAGAATAAGTCTGACTTTTCACATAGAGTTTTGTAGGGGCGGGTTTCACGATTATCTTTTCTTTAGCACTCGGATTTGACTAAACCCGCCCTAACCAAGTGAGGTTCAGATACCCGACTTCTGAGAGAAATCAGGTATCTTATTGGTGAGTTACAACGAGTGCCTAGTAGAGGGATTTGATATCAACTTTGAAGTGGGCAATTAGGGTCATCCGTTCGTAGGACAAGAAGTACAGATGCAACAGTTCTGGGTCATCCTGATCCCGGTGCATGACGATGCCATCGAACGCAACTTTATGATTGTCAATCCACCCGTCCTTAGAATCCAGTAATCCAGCGAAATAAGGACTTTTATCGGGATGGTTGGTTTTCAGTTCTTCGTAGTCTTGATAGAACGGAGGAATGCCAATTCCTAAAGGCATATATAAGCCCTTATTATATTCCTCTACAGGTAACTGCGGTAGGTTTTTGATATCAACGCCACTGATAAACAATTTGTTTTGTTCTCCGGATTTCGTATCCGTGAACGTTAACTCCAGTTCCTGTAAGGTTTCATCGACACCTACATGGTCAATATTCCGGAGAACGGCTTTGTCAAATTGACCAATGCGCCAGTATTCATGTCCCCAGGGTTTATCCGTATTATAGTATCCAGGGGGAACAAAAGAGCCAAATTGAATCTCATGTTCACCGCTATAGAAATCGCCCCAGGTTTGTAAGTTATTGGCGAGAACGGTGCGGACTTTGCGGACTTGCTCACCGGACGCAATGATTTTTTCATCTAGGGGGAAATCGGCTTGAACTTCTTGCTCATCGATGACATCTCGCAGCAAGTCAGTCTTGACAACAGCGCCACTAGGATCTTTCCAATGTTCTAAGCGTCGCCAGTGTTTCCAGTAGGAGATATTGTTGATGTCTTCAAAGACTTCTTTGTACAGTCCATGGGGAAAGTCAAACCATCCTTGGTAGTAAAGCTTTTTATTGCCGTCTTCTTTGGTGGTGAGAATCACTTCCCACAATCCACCATTGATGCAATTATTGGCTAGGGCGACTTGATAGATATTGTCTTTTTCAAACCCGTCACCGCCACTAATTTCAATATGTTCGGAATCCGCTGGGAAACTGATCTGTTGGCGGTTCCATTCGCGGTTAGTAAAGGCAACGATTTCTAAGCCTTCATCGTTTTTAGTCCATTCGGGGACTTTCGGGGTTAAAAGTTCTAAATCAATATTTTTGATCACAATTTTAGCCGTGTGATCGTTATTCGGCTCCAGGACAAAATCGAAATGGTGGTCATCCCGTTTAACCACGGTTAAAGTGCGATCGTTATAGCGGCGGAATTTTTTACTTAAACCTGATGTGTTGGCGGGATATTGAGTATTGGTTAATTCCTTGAGATTAACCTCCATTGCATCGCTGACTTTATATCGAGTGGTCTGTCGATACGCCAGTCCAGCTCCTCCTAAACCAATTACACCAATACATACGGCAAGGGTGCCAATTAAAATTTTATTCCTTTTCTTTTTCCGTGTTTTGCTCGCACTTGAATCGGTGAGATGCATTTTATCATCTTGAGGTAAAGCCGAGTTTGACATGCAAGTTTCCCTGGTTTTTTCGTTCTGAATAGCATATTAACCAATAAGTTTTAACTTTTGCAACCTCTTTGTATAGTTTTTGCTAAACTTCATCATTTCTTTAAAAAAGTGAAAGTATTACTTTACCGTTTTTTTATATAAAATGATTCATTTTGACTTGAATACTTAGGCAGAATAAGCGACAAAAACAATAGATGTAGCGAGTGTAAACGTCAAAAACGCTATATGTAGTGTTTTTACCGGAACAAGGCTGATTTGCCGGAAAATGGCGGAAAACCGTTAAGAACTAATACTAATTGTTCGTTTTGGGGGATAGCCTCTACCTTCAGACAGAAGACTAAATTGTGAAAATAACTCAAAGTATATTTAAGCAAATACTCGTAAAATAAAAATTTTTATTAATAAAATATTACTCGTTTTACTTGTGTGGTATAATTTACACTTTTAGATTAGTTGGTTTATGAATTTGTCGGTAGAATTAGATTGTTTTAGTATTACACTTTCAGTGTTGATACAAAACAGTTTGTGACATATTGAAATATATCGCTATAGTCTGCAATAGACGTAATATAGACGACATAAGGGTTGTGAAGTTTTTCTCTCGGTGATTTCTACGGAGAGTCGGTGTAAGACAGATAGACCGAAAATGGAATTTTTTGTATTACACAGGGGTTAGGATTGCGATAGTCCTGACTCTGTAAATACTTTGGCTTGCTCTAAGACCAACTCAATCGCCAACGCCTGCATATCTGGTGGATAGCCATATTGTCGCAGTAGACGCTTGACCATAACTTTCATTCTGGCTCTGGCGCTTTCTTTGAGATTCCAGTCAATGGAGGCATTTTTACGAATGCGGCTGACTAATACCCTGGCTAATTCCCGCAGTTGGTCAACTCCCATCACGTCTTGAGCGCTTTGGTTTTGCGCGAGGGCATCATAAAAAGCGAGTTCGTAGGGTTCTAATCCTAAGTCTTCCCCTCGTTGGGTTGCTGCTTGCACATCCCGCGCCATGTGGAGCAATTCTTGAATCACATCGGTTACGCCAATTACTTGATTTTGGTAGCGGCGCAATGTATCTTCGAGCATTTCCGCCAATCTGCGACTTTGGACGATGTTAGTCCGGCTTTTGGCTTTAACTTCTTCTTTGAGGAGCTTTTTCAACACCTCAACCGCGAGGTTTTGGTGTTCCATGCCTTCGACTTCGGCTAAAAACTGTTCGGAGATAATCGACACATCGGGGTTTTGAATGCCTGCTTCGTCAAAGATGTTAACGACGGTATCGGATACTAGGGCTTGGTCAACGACTTGACGAATCGCGGTTTCTAGTTCTCGATTGCTGAGACGACCATCGTCGGGTTCGAGTTTACGCAAGCTGGCTTTAATGGCTTGGAAGAAGGACACTTTTTCGGCTTGCGCGATCGCCTGGGGATGATGAGCGATTAAGGCGTAACTCCGCGATAAGGCGGTAACAGCATCTAAAAATCGCGGTTTAATGTCTGGATGAGCGGCATAATTGGTCGCTCCTTTGAGACTATTTAGCTTTTCTCCAGTTTGAGCGCTGAAATAAGACAGGTAGTTGTAATCGGCGAGAATTTGCTCGACGATTTCCAGTTTGGTTAAAAATAAGCCTAGGGCGACGTCTTGGTCGAGGGTGAGTTCACCTTTGCCGCCGCTTTGGGAATAAAAGGATAATGCTTTTTTGAGTTCGCTGGCGACGCCGAGATAATCGACGATTAAGCCGCCTTGCTTTTCAAAATAAACACGGTTAATTCGGGCGATCGCCTGCATTAAATTATGCCCTTTCATGGGTTTGTCTATATACATGGTGTGGAGACAGGGGGCATCAAACCCCGTCAGCCACATATCGCAGACAATCACCAGTTCCAGGTTGTCTTCTGGATCTTTGAGTCGTTGGGCGAGGATGCGGCGATCGCGTTTACTGGTGTGGTGTTGTACGAGATTGCCTTCATCGGAGGCACTGGCGGTGATGACAACTTTGATTTTGCCACTATTTAGATCCTCGCTGTGCCAGTCGGGACGCCGTTTAATTATGTTGTCGTAGAGGTTGGCGGCAATTTGGCGACTGAGGGTGACAATCATCCCTTTGCCGCGATTGGCGGTTTGGCGTTGTTCAAAGTGGGTAATGATGTCTTGGGCGATGGTTTCCAGGCGTTGGCTAGAGCCGATTATGGCTTCGAGTTGGGTTTGCTTGGCTTTGGCTTTTTGGGTGGTGTTGAGGTCTTCAAAACTGAGATCCTCGTCCAGTTCATCGAGTAATTCCCGCCCTTGTGCGTCGAGGTCTACTTCGACTAGGCGGCTTTCGTAGTAAATGGGGACGGTTGCGCCATCTTCAACGGCTTGGGCAATGTCGTAGATATCGATGTAGTTGCCGAAGATTTCCGGGGTGTTTTTGTCGCTTTGTTCGATGGGGGTTCCGGTGAAACCGACAAAGGTGGCATTGGGGAGGGCATCGCGGATATATTTGGCGAAGCCGTAGCGGGTGGCTTTGCCGATTTCGTTCCCGTCTGGGTCTTTGAGGGTGACTTGTTTGGCTTTGAATCCATATTGGCTGCGGTGGGCTTCGTCGGCTAGGACAACGATATTGGCGCGATCGCTAATTTTAGGATAGAGGGTTTCGCCGTCTTCGGGGGCGAATTTCTGAACGGTGGTAAAAATAATCCCCCCAGAGGCGACGTTGAGGAGTTCGCGGACGGCTTGGCGGTTTTCGGCTTGTTGGGGTTCTTGACGCAGCAGTTGACGACAGCCTGCGAAGGTGTCAAATAGTTGGTCGTCGAGGTCGTTGCGATCGGTCAAGATAACCAGGGTGGGGTTATTTAATGCCAGAACGAGTTTACCACTGAGGAAGACCATAGATAGGGATTTACCGCTCCCTTGGGTATGCCACAGGACTCCGCCGCGATGATTTGCCCTCTCCCTAAATCCCTCTCCCACGGGGCGATGATCTGCCCTCTCCCTAAATCCCTCTCCCAAAGGGCGAGGGACTTTCATATTCCCCTCCCTTTGGGAGGGGTTAGGGGAGGGAGAAGGGCTAGGGGAGGGAGAAGGAAAGGGCAAACCCAGATGCTGAAGGATCGATCGCAAAACCGATTCAAGATCGTTGAAAATCGCCTGATTGGTGAAGCGTAGAACTGTATGACCCAGGGATTTAAGATAATTCTCTCGTTCGCGATCGCGTTTTTTTTGTTGGGGTTGTTCATGCACTCCACCATCTAGTTCAATCACTAATTGGTGTTGATGGCAGTAAAAATCGACGATGTAATGTCCTATCTGATGTTGACGACGAAATTTTAGCCCATAGAATCGTTTAGCTCTGACGGTTTCCCAAAATATAATTTCGGCAGGAGTCTGTTTTTTGCGGAGTTCTCGCGCTCGTTTGAGGAGTGTGGTTACAGGTAATCCACCCCGATAAGCTGTTGGATTTGCCCTCTCCCTAGATGTCTCTCCCCCAGGGTGATGATCTGCCCTCTCCCTAAATCCCTCTCCCAAAGGGTGATGATCTGCCCTCTCTCTAGATGTCTCTCCCAAAGGGTGATGATCTGCCCTCTCTCTAGATGTCTCTCCCAAAGGGCGATGATCTGCCCTCTCCCTAAATCCCTCTCCCAAAGGGTGATGATCTGCCCTCTCCCTAAATCCCTCTCCCAAAGGGCGAGGGACTTTCATATTCCCCTCCCTTTGGGAGGGGTTAGGGGAGGGAAAGGGGTTAGGAGAGGGGATTCCGCACGCTTGCAAGACACTTTCGACGGCTTTATTAACGGCGTAATACTGGTGATAAGCGCTGATTTTCTTGAGGGTTTGCAGGTTGACAACCTCGGTTTCTGGGTCTATGGTTTTGGTTTGTTCAAAGACGGTGAAATGGCGGATCAGGTCGAGTAGGGTATGTTTATTCAGCATCCCTTGGCTGAGGATTTCCAGTTCGTTAGTGTCGGGGTTGTTGTCAATTTCGCCGTTGGGGAGTTTGCGTTTCCACTGGCTAAAGCGGTTATAGTCGGCAGAAAGGGAACCAGCGCGGGCTGACAGTCCATCGGAGATGACCAGCAGGGCGTTATAGGTAAATAAACTAGGGATTTCTTGTTTATAGGTTTGCAGTTGGTTATAGGCGGCGTAGAGGTTGGCTTTGGTATCGGCGGCGTTTTTCAGTTCGATGACCACTAAGGGTAAGCCGTTAATAAACAGGATAATATCGGGGCGGCGTTGGTGGTTGTCTTCGATGATGGTAAACTGGTTAACCGCGAGGAATTCGTTGTTTTCGGGGGTTTCCCAGTCAATCAGCCAGAGTTGTTCGCCTTTGGTTTCGCCGTTTTTGGTATATTCAACGGTGATGCCTTCGGTGAGGTAGCGGTGGCAGGTTTCGTTATTGTTGATCAGGTCGGGACTGGCGATGTTTTGTAAGTCCCGTTGGGCTTGGTTGCGGATATCGGGGGGAATGTGGGGGTTAATGCGGCTGATGGCTTGGCTGAGGCGGTTCGTTAGCAATACGTCTCCATAAGACGAACGTTCAGGTCGAGAATCTTCAGGGGACAATTCAACGCCATATTGGTACTCATATCCCAAGCCCTGAAGAGTCCTCAAGGCAAATTCTTCAATTTGAGCTTCAGTCAACTTCTTCATTATCTTTTGCCAATAGATATTCTTGGTATTTATCCTGATAAGCAATGAGATCGCCAAATAGAGCAATGCTTGTCATAATCGGAATCCCAGCAACCATTACAGTTCCGTGTTCATCGTCAAGCCAATCATTAAAATCTCTATAATCTTCATCTTCATATTTAATTTCTTTGCCTTTACTTTTAAGTGGATATTCAACTTCATAAAATTCAATCAAAAAGCAGGCGATAGTTTCTACAGAATTCATAAGGAAGAAGGCCGTAAGTTCCTCTGTTTTTTCATCTTCAAGAGAATGTAGATTTTTCCCATGCGATAAACCATTTCTAATTTCACCTAAATTTTGAATTGACGTTATCATCCCGCTAATAAAATTGCTATTTTCTCTACATCTGACTAGATTGATATTCTTAAGCGTCTCTGATGCCAGTTTATTTATTTTTATAGATTTGAGCTTTTTTTCATTTTCATATTCTTCAACTCGTTCAAATAAAATTGTTTTTAGTATGGTTTCAATAAGTGAGTGCGCGTTGGAGATAGCTGAATCAAGGTCAGAAGCATAAACCAGTTCTATTCGATTAACAAATTGTGCTAGAGAATGCCATCGCCTATATTTTTCTACTAGCTCTCTAAGTCGCGTTAGTTTGTGCATACTCACCCTCCTATCCTGATTTGACCACTCATAAGTTTAGGGAGAAGAATGTCGCGGGTTTTTGTTAGGGTTTGGATTTGTTTTTTGTTATTTTCAACTTTTAAGAATAAACTAAGTACAATTTTTGTGAACTTCTTCTCTAGAACTTTATCGGTATGAAGAATGAGAAAGTCTAGAAGATAGTTTATTTTCATGTTTGGACGAGTAGATGTTTCGTAAGTTATTTTTTCTATATGTTCTCGAAATCTCCTACTTTGTAAAAAACAAAAAACTAATAAATGACTGGTATTTTCGTTCAGTTTTAACCTTATTAATCCATTATTAAAAACAGAAGGTAAATCACTCATGATCAGCAGATTTAATCCAAGAGAACTTGTTCTACTGACAATGATGTCATTAGTTCTAAGTCTGTACTGCTCAAAATTCTTTTCAGTAACTTCACAGTATCCCCAATCCTCAAACGGGCGATGATTTGTTAGATCGCCAACTCTTAAACATTTTATCCCTGTATTCCGTTCAACAATCGGTGCTTTTTGTATGGCATCAGCTCCAGTATTCGCTTTTTCAACAATATCTCCTAGTTTATGCACGCGCCAACCTGCGGGAATTGCGCCTAATTCTGACGGTTCCATTGCGCCACCGGAGGATTTGTAGGGCTTGCCGTCGGCGTTGGGGAACTCGAAATCGACGAACCAATGCTTAAATAGAGTTTGTGCGATCGCCTCTAGTGTCTCGTTCTGTCTTCTGAGGTTTTCAATCTTGCGATCGAGGCTTGATAAAACTGCTGCAATTTTCTTTTGTTCTGTAATCGGGGGTAAATCGATCAGTAAGTCTTTGATTTGAGATGGTGAAATGTTTGCCTGATTAGCACTGCCTGATGCACCGATACCTAGCTTATATTGTGTAACTGGTTGAACTAAAAAGTAGTAAAGAAATTCATTATCCAGCTTTCTTAAGTTTTTGGGATAGACTTTCCCAACCCGCTGATTGAGCAACGCTTCAATGTCTGAGTTATATCTCGCCACTTTTCCAACTGCTGACGAGACTTGCGTTACATGCGAACCAGTCATTGCAATCAGAACATCCCCTTGATGAATCAAAAACTTTTCCAAGCCTTGTGGTGAGCCAGAAAAAAAGCTGATTTCATCCCAAGTGATTTCCCCGGAAGCGATATTTTTTATTTTAATAACAGGCGTACCCTGATCGCTGAATCTCGTCGATTTGAAAGCATATCCGTTTTGCACATCCGCAAAATCTCCAAGAGGTACTTGTAACCACTCACTCATAACTCAAACCCCACCTTTGCCAATTGAGCCTTAATCTCCCGATCCAACGCTGCCAATTCTGCCATCATTACCTCCTCATATCTAGCTCATCCAAAATCTGCTGCAAAGCCACCTTGAGCATCGGCAAATCTAACTGGGTCGTTTGCCACACCGTTTCCACATCTACCCGAAAATACTCATGAATCACCGCATTTCGCATACCTCGAATTTGCTGCCACGGTATTGCTGGATCTGCCGCCTCTAAATCATCAATAGCACTAGCCACCGCTTCCCCAATCACCGCCAAACTGTAAAGTACCGCCCGCAACGCTTGTTGATTCTGAGCAAACACCTCAACACTCAAGCCTGCCACAACTTCCTCCACTACATCAATCTCAGCCAACATATCTCGCACCCGCAGTTCAAACTCCCTAGACGGCACGAATTGCCTCCTTTAGCACAGTTTCCCGCAGGTGAGGACGTAGTGAACTAGGAGTACCTACATCGACTGAACAGCCTAGAAGCTCCTCTAAATAAGCTTTCAGACCCAATAAAGTAAATAATCCAACTGGGCGCTCAAACTCCACCAAAAAATCTACATCACTGTCTGAGCTAGCCTCATCTCGCGCTACCGAACCAAACAAAAACAACGCTTTGACCGCGAATTTGTCGAGGCGCTCTTTGTGAGCATTTAACTTATCGAGAACCTGTTGCTTGTCCATTAGTTCATCTCCTCCAAATCAAACCCCATGACAATGCAGTCAGTAAACTCTGCCATCATTCCTCCTCCATAACAAACCAATTCTCAACAGATAAACCCTCAAAATCTTGAAAATCTGTTTCATTCCTGGTCACTAAAACCAACCCATTACAGAAAGCAATACTGGCAATTTGCCCATCAACAAATGCAGGTGTTTTACCAATCTTGGAAAGTCTTGCTCGCTCCTCAGCGTGCCAACGAGCCGCATTGAGATTGTAGTCAAAAACAACCATTTTTGAGGGCAACTCAGCTAGATAATCTAACAAAAATGTTCGTTTTGCTGACTCAGGCGGCATTCGCAGCGTTCCGTAAAGCAACTCATGCACTACCACAGATGCCGTTGCCACCTTGCCCTCATACAAATCCATCTTGGCAACTACAGATTGGTTAGGAACCTTCTTGTTAACTTCAGAAATTACATTGGTATCTAGAAGAAATTGCGCTGTCATAGCTCAACCTCCCGCCCCGGACTACGGTCTCGCAAATCCGCGAAATCTTCATCCGTAAACTCAATCCCTTCTCGCTCTATCCGTTCTCGAAACCTTAAAGTCATTGCCCAAAACGTTTCCCCATTTGAGCTAGACTGAGTTGTTTTAGCTAATCTAAGTTGAAGCACATTAAACAGTGAAGTCTGCTCATCCACCGACAACTCATCCACCGCCTCAAGAATTTCCTGTAACGTCATCATTCCACCTCCAAATCAAACCCTACCTTAGCCAACTGAATTTTAATCTCCTCATCTAATTGTGCCGCCTCCCGCATCTGCACCGCCAACTGTGCCGTCAACACTCCCATCTTTTCCTCAAAAGGAATACCATCATCCTCTTCTTCCGGAATGCCCACATAACGCCCCGGCGTTAACACAAAATTGTGCTTCTGGATATCCGCCAACGTCGCCGACTTACAAAACCCTTTAATATCTTCATAATCCCCCCCGTTCCCCTCCCTTTGGGAGGGGCTAGGGGAGGGAGAGGGGCTAGGGGAGGGCTTCCGCTTCCAAGCGCGATACGTCCCGGCAATCTGCTCGATATCCTCATCGGCAAAAGCTCGATTGCGCCGATTGACCATATAGCCCAACTCCGACCCATCAATAAATAACACCTCCCCCTGGCGATTGCGATTCTTATTGCCATTCTTATAACGACTGAGAAACCACAAACAAGCCGGAATCCCCGTGTTATAAAACAACTGCGTCGGCAACATCACAATACAGTCTACCAAATCCGCCTCCACCAAAGCTTGGCGAATCTCCCCCTCACCCCCCGTATTCGATGATAGCGAGCCATTGGACAACACAAACCCCGCCGCCCCCGTAGGAGCCAAATGATACAAGAAATGCTGCACCCAGGCAAAATTAGCATTACCTACTGGGGGTACGCCATACTGCCAGCGTCCATCTTTTCGCAACAATTCCCCGCCCCAATCGCTATCGTTAAAGGGCGGATTGGCAATTACAAAATCGGCTTTTAAATCCTTGTGAGCATCATTGAGAAACGACCCCTCCGGGTTCCACTTAATATTAGGGCGTTTTGGTCTATATCAAGTTCTAGCTGTTCGCTACTTGCCTTAGTCTCCCCAATCAGTTTGGCACTGCCGATTAGGTCAATCAGTCCTCCTAAAGAGGCAGAGTCAAGTTTTTATTGACCGTAAACCTTGGGTAAAATTCCTTTTAACAGTTTGGGATTTTCCCGTTCTATGGCTTCCATCGCCTCATCAACTCGCTGACCAATATTCGGCTGTTTGGCTTGAGCTTGCAAAGTTGACCACCGCGCCTCTGGCGGCACAAAGAAAACGTTTTCTGCTTTATATTCGTCTTTATCTTCGGGGTCTGCTCCTTCATATTCCCCTTCTCCCGCGATGAGTTTTTGGTGTAGCACTTCAAAGGCATCGGAGATGTATTTGAGGAAGATTAACCCCAAAAGAATATGCTTGTATTCGGCAGCATCAATATTTTTGCGGAGTTTATCTGCCGACTTCCACAACTTCTGCTCTAGGGTTTCGCTGTTTTTGACCTTAGTTTCCGTCTTTTTCGACAATATCGTTATCTCCAGTCATCCGATTGAGCGGATTAAAGCTCACTTTTTTAAGGGTAAGCGATGGGCTGGGTCGCTGGCAATCTTTATAAGTAGGTGGGGACAATTAAAGTTAACGGTGGAGATTAGGGAACACCTCGGCTTCGCTCGGTGTGTAACAGGGAACAGTAAGGGGGAAATTGTGTAGGGGCGGGTTTCACTATTATCTTTTTGGTTACACCCAGATGTAACTAAACCCGCCCCGACTTTACATAAGACGAATGACGTAGCTTGCTTCTCAAGGGAGCGAGTATGACAAATGACAAATGACAAATGACAAATGACAATCAAACCGCTTGCTCAACGATTAAGCCACCATTCAAGAAAATTTTCGGTATATCCAGAATGCTCATCATTTTTTCAGCATAGACGGCTTCTCCTTGCAAATAGTCGGAATTTATGCTAGTCGTTTCAGGAGTCACGGCAATAATCTGAAGCGGATTCAGCAGAAACATCGATTCACGCACATCATCCACAATCACACCCGCCAAAATCTCCTCAACCTCCACAATCAGCGCTTTGGAACTTCGGGTTATCGCGGTTAAGGGCAATTTCAACACCGGGCGAATATCGACTAAGGTGACAATTTCGCCGCGCAGATTCATGTTTCCGACAATATGAGGGGGACAACAGGGAATCGGTGTCACCTGTTGGATATCGGTAAACTCCCGCACCATTCCTAAATCAATCCCGAATAACTGATGATTTAAGACAATAATTGTTAACGGTTTGACACTGGTTAAGTCTTGACTCTCGAAGGGAAGCTTGAGATTATTCGCTCGTTCTCGGAAAACGTCTCGTTCTTCGGGTGTCGCATTTGTAGCAAATACGGCTTGTTCGGCGGGAATGTCTGCACTCGATTGATTCCGGTTAAGTTCTTGGCTGAGATAGTTCTCTACTAATTTAAAGGTGTGGCTATCTATCGAGTTTAACCAATTCTCTGGATCACTTAAAATAACGATATCACCTGCATGGCGAGTAAGTCCACCAATGACGCCGTTTTCGCTAACGGTTTGATTCGGCTCAAGTTCAGTGGTAATTTCATCTGGGGCGATTGTCAGGACTTCACAAACCTGATTCACAATAATTCCAACTTTGGTTTTTTCTCGTCTTAGAACGATAATACTGTCGGTTAAACGGTAGTTGGATGATTGTAAGCCAAGACTCTGATTAAAATCGATAACAGGTATCATTTCTTCCCGCAAATTGACCACGCCAATCATTTCACGCGGCGCTTCGGGAATGGAGATTAATTCGGGGAGAGGAAACACTTCCTCTACGTAAGCTGTACTGATACCATACAGCCGATCATTTAAACCGAAACTAAAATAGGAGTTGTCTGTCATGGGGAGTCTGGCTCGATACTATTTAAGGAGGATTGGAGTTGTTTAATCAGTTCAGATGGCGTCAAATTGCCTAATTTTTGTAGGGGAGTATTGGGCGGTAACTGTTTGAGTAGATTCAACGCCACATGCTGCATTTTAATCGTGTTTTTCTCTAGGTCATGTTCGAGTGTTTCCGGATTAAAGGCTAAGGTATAATCGTCTTCAGTATCCCAAGTCAACGGACTAGGGACATCGCCTAAAGGTGTATAGACTAAACTCTCAGTTTGACGTTGATACACCAAGGATTCGGGAAAAACATTGGTTTTAAACTGCTTTAAAAGTTGACCATACAGTTCAGAATGACCTGTGATCAGATAGCCTAAGGGCTGGAGGGCGTGGTAAAACTTATCCAAGGCTTGGGCAATGGCGGAGGATTCAAAGTAGATAAAGACATTTCGACAAATAATTAAATCAAACGCCTGTAAATCTAAGTGAGCTTGAGGGAAAGGATCTTTGACTAAGTTGACCTGTTGCCATTTGACTAATGATTTAACTTTGTCATCAATGTGGTAGTGATTATCAATACGTTTAAAATACTCGTGTTTGATTTTGGGATCAATACTTCTTAATGACCAAGCCCGATAAATTCCTTTTTTGGCTTTGTCTAGCGCCTCTTGATTAATATCGATGCCAAAAATAACTAAATTCCAGCTATCAATATCCGGAATCAGTTCATTCAGCATAATCGCCAGGGAATAGGGTTCCTCTCCCGTTGAACATCCCGCACTACAAAGCCGCAGGGTTTTATCCACCTGATGACGCTGAATTAGTTCGGGTAATATTTTAGTTTTGAGCAATTTACATTGTTCTTTATCCCGAAAAAAGTAACTTTCCAGATTCGTCAGCAAGACAACCAATTTTTTCCACTCTTGCTTGGCTTCTCTGGTTTGACAATTGAGCAGCAAATAATAATCTTCCGGAAAGGTTAGTTTAATTGCTTTCATTCGGGCGAATAGTTTGTCCGTTAAGCTGGCTTGATCGCGTTCTCGAATCACCAAACCCGTATGTTGAGCAATTAAGCGAATAAAGGCTTGTTTTATTTTAGGAGTTAACTCATTGGGTGTTGACACATTCATTACCTAATCGGTTTACTGTAGAATCGACTGTTTTTGTAAAAGTTCCAGCAACATTGGCGCGATCGCGTTCAAAGGTAGGACTTCTCTAGCCCCCCCTAATTCAATGGCTTCCTTGGGCATTCCGAAGATGATTGAGGTGGCTTCATCCTGAGCAATCGTCAAACCACCCGCTTGGGTAACGGTTAACATTCCTTTGGCACCGTCTCTGCCCATTCCGGTTAATAATATGGCGGTTGTTTTCTTACCGTAAACTTTGGCAACAGACTCAAATGTGACTGTTGCCGATGGGCAATGTCCGTCGAAAGATACGGTATCTGAACAAACAAAATTACCCTGGTTATCTAATTTCAACTGATGTTGTTCTGGCGGAAAATAGATAATTCCCGGTTGCGGTCTATTTCCCGATTCGGCAATTTTAATCGGCAATTTACAGGTGGGAGCTAACCAATCAATTAAGCCCTGTAAAAATCCATTACAAATGTGTTGCACACAAAGGATGGGAACCGAAAAATTGGCGGGAAGTTGGGAAAAAATTTCCTGCAACGCTGGAGGTCCGCCCGTTGATGTGCCAATGGTAATTATTTTAGGCTTCGGGTATGATTTGGTGGGAGCCGTGGTCAGATTGTTCAGATTAACGGCTTGGCGTTGCAGCGAATATCTGCGTTTTCGCTTGAAAACTCTAACCCCAGAAATGACACTAATTTTATTAACTAATTCTCGTTTAAACTGTTGGTTTTCTGTGGTTAAGCCAGCTAGCGGTTTGGGACAAATCTCGACGGCACCAGCTTCGAGGACATCAAAGATATGATGGGTATCTTCCTGTTGGACTGATACACTCAAGACCAAAATGGGTATGGGATTATGACTCATGACTTCAGTGGTTAATTCCAACCCATCCATCTGTGGCATGTGTAAGTCGGTACAAATCACATCGGGTTTAACTTGAGGAATTAGGCTCAATGCTTCTAAACCATTTTGCGCTTCTCCGACAACCTCAAGTTGAGGGAATTCATTGATAATTCGTCTGAGAATGACTAGGGATATTTTGGAGTCTTCAACTAATAGAACTTTAATCGTCATTTTTTATTTGTTAGTCGTTGATAGTCTAAGGGTTTGTAGTAAGCGCTTTAGCGCTTGTGGCACTAAAGTGCCGACTACTTACGAACGAACGAAACTAAGGGTTTGTAGTAAGCGCTTTAGCGCTGATGGCACTAAAGTGCCGACTACTTACTTACGAGCGAAACTAAGGGTTTGTAGTAAGCGCTTTAGCGCTGATGGCACTAAAGTGCCGACTACTTACTTACGAACGAACGAAAGAAATGGTCTCAGGGTTTGTAGTAAGCGCTTCAGCGCTGATGGCACTAAAGTGCCGACTACTTACGAACGAACAAACGAACCTTAAGTCAATTAAACCAATCGGCTGATGGTTTCTAATAGAAACGCTTGGTTGAACTTACCTTTAATAATGTAAGCATTTGCCCCGGCTTCTGCACCCCGTTGTTGATCGGCTTCTGAATCCAAGGTGGTGACCAAAATAATTGGTAAGTCTTGATATTCGGAATGCTGGCGAATCGTGGCGGTTAGAGATAACCCGTCTAAATGAGGCATTTCCACATCAGAAACTACGGCATCAAAATGACGGCTTTTGAGTTTGGTATAGCCATCTAATCCATCAACCGCAATTACCACTTCATACCCCGCCCCTTCTAAAAGTCGTCGTTCTTGCGTCCGCACGGGGAGAGAATCTTCGACTAAGAGAATTGTCGGTTTCGTTTGTAGAACCGTATTGGCTTTAACCGAAACTGTTGCGGGAGTTTGTTGTTGTCCCGACTTAACTAAATCAGCCGGATTGAGAATCATACAAACGTCCCCAGTGGGGAGAATCGTTGCACCCAAAATATTTTTGACCCGCTTTAATAACGTACTTTGAGGTTTGAGGGGGATTTCTTGGGTATCCAAAAGTCGATCGACTAAAAATCCCGAAACTTCATCACCAACCTTGAGTAAAATACACGATCGCAAGTCAGATAGCGGTATTTCTTTTTTGGCGATCAGGGCGTAGGCGGGAGAGTTCGAGAGTTCCAAGACATTGGCAAGATTGGCGACGGGAACCCTTTGACCTTGCCAGTTTAACGTCTCCCGCCCATCAATGGTTTCTATTTCATCGGGGGAAAGGAGTAAACTGGTTTGGACGAATTCAATCGGAATGGCTTGAACAATTCCCTGAACCTCGACAAATAAGGCATTAACAGTGGCTAAGGTGGTGCGAAGTTGGATGCGGAATTTACTTCCTTGATTGGGAGTTGATTCAATCGCGATCGCGCCTTTGAGTCGTTCAATGTTTGTCCTTACTACATCTAAGCCAATCCCGCGACCCGAAATTTCGGTAATAAAGCTGCGGGTGGAGAATCCTGGGGCAAAAATTAGGTCATAAATTTGACTGGGATTCATCCTCTCTAGTTCATCGGGTTGGTAAAGCTTCCGTTTAATTGCGGTTTGCTTAATTTGGTCGATATCCAGTCCCCGCCCATCATCAGCGACTTCAATGATAATCGTATTCCCAATTAAACTCCCCCGCAGCCAAATTTTTGCCACTGGCGGTTTACCTAATTTTTCCCGTTCTTCCGGTGTCTCAATCCCATGATCGATCGCGTTACGAATTAGATGGGTTAAAGAGTCTTTAATATCTTCTAGAATAGTTTTATCCGCCGTCGTATCTCCCCCTTCAATGATTAACTCCACCTGTTTCGACTGTTTGCGGGCTAAATCCCGCACCATACGCGGAAACAACTGGAAGATAGTAGACAGAGGTAACTGCCGTAGGGTTTGAATTCTCTCCCGTAAATCCTCTGCAATTAAATCCAGGTTAGAGGTATTTTCCTGAGTGGCGGTGCGTAAGGCGGTAATCTTTTCATCTAAGCGTTCTTGGAATGGGTTAACCTCTGTGGCTGTCGCCTCACCGGATTGACGATAAAAGGCTTTCCAGTCTTGCCAAAGTGTTACCAGTTCCTCAATTTCTGACGCGGCGTAAGCGATGCGAAGTTTCGTCACATTTAATTCTTCCGCTTGCGCCATTAATGCATCTAAATCACGAGTGGGAACCCGAATTGTATCAATTCGGTAGGTGTCACTTAGGGCTGGGGTTTTGGGTACTGGCGGTTGGGCGGGAGTCGGTACTGTCTCCGGTAAGGTGGGAAGAGACACTTCCAGTAATTGGTTCAGAACCGCCGTAGTATTCACACCCTGATATTGACCCGTCACCGCTTCCTGTACCAGTTTACCCATCGCATCCAATCCTCGATACAAGCGATCGCTAATATCTGGAGTTAAAATAGTAGGCTGGAGTTTAATCCCGCCTAAAATCTCTTCAACGTGGTGGATTAAGGCTTCCACGGGTTCAACGCCGACGCTTCTGGAGTCGCCTTTTAAACTATGGGCTTCGCGCAGTAACTCATCTAAGATAGTTGAGTCATCGGGCTGCTTTTCTAATTGCAGTAATCCCGCTTCTAGCTTCTGTAAGCGTTCAAGGCTGGCGAGTTTATAAACATCCCGCATTTCCTCATCGTCAATAAACGTGGCGCTGAGGGGAGGTTGAGAGGGTGAAGATGGGACATTGGGTAACCCGACAATCGTGACAGAATCCGGACGAGAGACGGGATTGGATGATAAGGGCGTGGGAGTTTTGGAGACAGGTATCACCGGGGGAGATTGGGCTGATGCTTCAATCGCTTCGATTAATTGGTTCAGCACTTGCACTGTATCCACACCCTGAAGTTGACCCGTTACCGCTTCATCGACTAAGCCACGAATGGCTTCTAATGCATCATAGAGGCTTTCACTGACTTTAACCGTAAAACCGAGTTGTCGATGTTTGATGCGATCAAAGACTTCTTCGATATGATGGACAAGGGTTTCCACCGATTCGACGCCAACGCTACGGGAATCGCCTTTGAGACTATGGGCTTCCCGCAGTAATTGATCTAATGTTGCTGTATCATCGGGATATTTTTCTAAATGCAGTAACCCGGCTTCTAAAATCTGCAACCGTTCGCTACTGGCGAGTTGATACACCTCTCGCAGTTCATCATCATCGATATAACTTTCGGCGAGTTGGGGTGGGAGAGACGGTTGAGGCGAGGTGGGTTGGGTTCCGTTATCGGTTGTCGGCTCAAGGGTATTGGTAAAACCCGCCCCGACAAGCCCTGGTTCGGCTTGAATTGGCGATGCTACAGCCGACTGTTGGCAATTTTCCAGCACCAGCATAAATTGTTCCAGCACCTCAGTGGTATCCACCGCACTGGGTTGACCGGTTATCGCTTCTTGGACTAATTTGCTAATTGCCTCTACTCCTTGATGTAAGGTTTGGTTAACATCTGGGGTAAACGCCGTGGGTTGGGATTTAAGGTTCTCGATAATTTCTTCTAGGGGATGAGCCAGAATTTCCACGGTTTCCACGCCAACGCTGCGAGAATCGCCTTTAAGACTATGAACTTCCCGGCGTAACTCCTCCCAGATAGCATCGTTGTCTGGGTTTTGGGCTAAATCATTTAACCCCGTTTCCAGGCTGTGCAATCGTTCACCACTGGTAAGTTGATACACCTCTCGTAATTCATCATCGTCGATATAGCTTTCGGCGAGTTGGGGTGGGGGAGACGGTTGAGGCGGGGCGGGTTTGGTTCCGTTATCGGTTGTCGGCTCAAGGTTATCGGTAAAACCCGCCCCTACAAGCCCGGGTTCGGCTTGTTGGCAATTTTCCAGGACTAGCATAAATTGTTCTAGTACCTCCGTGGTATCCACCGCACTGGGTTGACCGGTAACGGCTTCCTGGACTAATTTGCTAATTGCCTCTACTCCTTGATGTAAGGTTTGGCTAACCTCTGGGGTAAACGCTGTGGGTTGGGATTTGAGGCTTTCGATAATTTCTTCCAGGGGATGAGCCAAAATTTCCACGGTTTCCACGCCAACGCTACGAGAATCGCCCTTAATACTATGGGCTTCTCGGCGCAACTGTTCCCAGATAGCTTCATCGTCTGGATTTTCTGTCAAATGACGCAACCCAGCTTCTAGGCTTTGTAACCGTTCACGACTAGCCAGTTGATAAACGTCTCGGAGTTCATCATCGTCGATATAGCTTTCGGCTAATTCAGATGATTCAGCGCTCATATCCTCTCTCTCTAGAGGTTCTGGTGGAATGTCTCTACCTGCGGCGTTTTCTGCTGATTCACTAGCAAGTTGTTGAAATTGATCCAGTATTTCAGCTAAATTGACGCCGCTTGGTTTACCTGTTATTGCTTCAGCAATTAAAAGACGAATTGCATCTAATCCATGATCAAGACATTGACTCACTGACGGCGAAAAAACCAGCTTTTGGCGTTTAATCCGTCCCAGAGTCCATTCCATGCGATCGGCAAGGGTTTCTACAGCTTTAACCCCTAGACTTTTGGAGTCTCCTTTTAAGCTGTGAACATCTCGCAGCAACTGTTCTAAGGTTGTTTCATTCTCTGGATTTTTTTGTAGATGGTGCAAACCGACAGTGAGTTTCTCTAGCCGTTCTTCACCCGCCGTTTTATACAGATTTCGCAGTTCTTCATCGTCTATGATCATGATTCGTCATTCGTCTTATGTCCTTTGTCATTCGTCATTCGTCATTTGTTAGGGAACAGGGAACAGGGAACAGGGAACAGGGAATAGGGAATAGGGAACAGGGAATAGGCTAATGGGCTATAGAAATTTTGTCTCCCATCTCCCCCATCTCCCAGACGTAGCATGCTACGTCTCTACATCAACTCGGCGCAGTTAAACCATTTCTTGCAATTCCAGAGAGGTTTCGTTCAGTTGCTGAGTCCCGATCTTGGTTTGATTAATCCCTGTGGCGGTTTCTTTTGCACCCTTATTAATGGTTTCCATCGCTTCAACAACTTGCTGAATCGCATCGACTTGCTGTTTTAAGTTCAGGGAGATTTGTTGGTTATTTAACACCACTTTGTCCACCGCATCGGCTACCCCGGTGAACGCTTCATTAGTTTTTTGGGCAATTTGCACACCGGATGCCACGGTTTTTGTCCCTTCATCTGTAACCATTACCGTTGAGTTTATCGCGCTTTGAATTTCGGAAACCAGAAGACCAATTTTGTCAGCGGATTGTTGACTTTGATCGGCTAATTTGCGAATTTCATTGGCAACTACTGAGAAGCCTTTGCCATGTTCTCCCGCACGCACCGCTTCTACGGAGGAATTAAGGGCTAACATGTTGGTTTTGTTGGCTAATTCAGACACCAACTGGGAAATACTACCAATTTGATTTGCCTGTTCAGAAAGACGAACAATCTGTTGTGCGATCGCGCCGACTTTATTCTCCAGAGTGTACATCCCTTCCAGGGTTTCACCTACCGCTTGGGTTCCTCCCTGAGTCAGTTCCAACGCTTTCTGGGCGGCGGATACAGCAGCCTTGGCTTGTTCGGCGGATTGTCGGGAGGAGGCTTCTAACTCATCCATGGTGGTAGTCGTTTCATTCACTGAAGCTGCTTGCTGACTCGCCACCCGTTCTTGTTCTTCTAAGGTGGAGAAAATCTCTTGGCTAGCGGTGGAGATACGAGTCACAATTTGTTTAACTAAATTCGCCAGTTGACTTGTCCGGAAAACGCCCACGGGTAACACCGCAGCGAGGGAGATTAAAATAATCAGCGTCGCCACCACTTTAAACGCCGTCACAGACGCAAAAATTGTGCTTTTGGGAACAGTACGGATAGCCACCAAAAAACCCGGTTGATTGGGATCTGGATCAACTTGAGCGTAGCTAATGAGTTCATTACTTCCTGTACCAATTAATCCCTGTTCACCTTGCAGAATTTGCTCGACAATTTGGTCAGAATAATCCTTCGCCAAGTTTTCATCAGTACCCAGATCAAATCCCCATTCTTTCTCATCATCGGGGTGAGAGAGATAGTAGCCATCGGCATTAATCAGTAAGGCTGTTTCGCCCTTGCTTAAATTGGCATCTTCGATATATCGGAGAAATGTGTTAGCAAAAACATTGGCAATCACAATTCCCTGTTTTTCCCCGGCTGCATCAGCAACAGGTGTGGCGTAGCGAATCACGGGTTTAAACGGGGTTTCGATTTCTCCGCGTTCTTGGTTCAGGTTCACCGGGGAGACATAAACCTCTCCTGGTTCCAGTTTCATCGCTTCAACAAAATAGCCGCGATCGCCTTTATTTTGCAACTCGGATTTGGGAATAACTGTCGTCGTCGTCCCATCGGAATCAACCCTTACAATTTCCAGACCATTTTCATCAAGAAACCGAAGCTGCATATATTGAGACTTCGCCTGCATTAGACTCTCAAAAATGGTCTGGGCTTGGTCTACCCAAACATCAGCCGATTGATTGTCTTCGGAAGCCGTTTCTGAGCGAATAATCCCTTGAATAGCGGGAATCTTGCTCAGGAATAAGACATCCTCATTAATCCCCTCTAAGACAGCATCAATATTTTCGGCATCATCAGTAACCCTGTCCTCAAGTTTAGTTTCTGAGACTTCGGATAAAGCAGTCGAGGACGAAAATATCCCATAAAGTCCCACGATTGAGACGGGAATAAGACTGCTTAAAAACAGCAGCAATAAGATTTGATTCTGAAGTTTTTTCTGGTTGGTTAAATTTTTGAGAAATTTTGCCCACATGGCTGGTTACCTACCACTCTAGAGTCCGTTGAACAAATCCATCTCCCTTCCGGAGACGGGAGGCGAAAAAATAAAGTCCATTCATTTCCTTGAAAACCCCCTAGTCCTCTGTTTTGCCAGATTAGGGGGGATGGGTTTTTACCCGAATAGTCTTAGCACAGGGATGAAATTGGTTACGTCTTTACCGATAAATTCACTCCGGGCATTTTTCCTAAAGGATAAGCCAAACGTATGCTGCAAAATCGTAAGTCTGTCAAGGTGTAGGTCATCGCAGGATACTTGCTGTTTAGTTCAGTTGAATCCAAGTTTGCTCGTTCAACATAATCATAGATAACCCTGGTTTAGCCAATCTGTAGGATGAGAGCCTATCATCGTTTTTGGCTGAATTGAGAATAGAAAGTCAGCCTGTTCAAAAATGCTGGGTTTGAGCAAGGTTTAAGCCAAATAACCTAATGAGGTATTGGCTTTGATTGACATAAATTCTAGAGTAGCGTTTAACCCAGACTACTAGAGACACCCAGTTTTTTTATCCGATCAGACCATTCTCTACATCATTCCTATGCTATTGCACTGGATTGATTTTCGGCAACAAGTTTATCAATTGTTTATAAATTATGAATAAAAAATAAAACCCATTATTTAAGTTGGTCTATTTTACGTTAACAGGATTAAAAGAATAGGTTTAGCCGAATAAGTCTCTATATAAAATTGCGACTTATCCAGCAAAAGCTTAGAAAATTGTCATACAAAACAACATACGCTTGTCATACATTTAGAGGCAATGTATTACGATAAATAGCATCAATACAAAAGCAGGTTCGTAGATTTTATAGGTTTTCCGGGCGTGGGGTTAATTTATCTTGCTTAGGTGTGCCACGCCATTACTGGACTGATACAGCGAAAATGATGGATTAGACCTTACCATTGAATCGGGCGCAAGTCTTTGCGCCCCTACAGTTTCCGGGCGTAATTCTAATTCATCAAATTAGCTGTGCCACGCTACTACCCTTGTGAGGGGATGGAGAGGGGCTGGGGGTGAGGGCTGTAGCTTAAGCTTAAGTTGACCTTTGAAACGGCACACTCAGACTACTTGTTTGAGTTAGCCGCCGATGGGCTTTGGCGAAAACTGATAATTAACAAACAGATAATCCCTAGATTAATAAAAACATCAGCAAAATTAAACACCGGAAAAGGCGCGAGTTGAATATGACGAAAATCGACTAATATAGGGAACTTGACGATTGGAAATTCCAGAAAATCAACCACACAGGTTAACTCTTTTCCATTAACGATACAATCATTAAAAAAGCGGTCAATTCCATTCCCTAATGCACCGCCTAAAATAAAGCCGTAGCCTAACTGCTCAATCGGTTTCAGCCGGGAACCAAACCATGCCAACCCCATTAACCCCAGACTCACTGCCAGTGATAGCCAGCGCAGCCAAACTCCGCCCTGACTAAACAGACTAAAGGCTGCCCCAGTATTGAGTACATAGGTTAAGTGAAAAATATCGGGAATCAGAGGCAAACTTTCGTATAAGGCAAAATTTTGTACCACTAAATATTTAGTCAGTTGATCCACAATTACACTAGCAGCGGCAATTACCCAGAAGTAACGATTTTTTCTAAAAGGCATGGTTAAGTAGGTGGGGGCAATTAAAGTTAACGGTGGGGATCGTCATTTGTCATTTGTCAGGGTTTGAGGCTTATTTACACAACTTATGACTAATAAAACAATAAATGACGCAGAGTATACGCCATAACCGTCACCGCACAAACAATGGCTAACTGTCCAGGTAACGGATAAATCGAGTATGTCAACATGGCATCCATCAGTGATAAACCATCCATACTTGTCCGATTAAAAATAAGATGAAAAATCGTTAAATAGCCTATGCCGTAAATATGGATTGTGAATAAACCACATAAGCAGCTAAACCCTAGGGATTCTAATCGCAAAGGCAGACGAAACGCCAAAAAACCACAAACCCAGGCTCCCGCAATAAATCCTAATAAATACCCAAACATGGGTTTTATTACATAGTCTAAACCCCCGCCTTGGTCAAAGATCGGTAAAATTAAGCCTAAAACCACATAAGCAATTTGAGACAGGACACCTGCATTTTTTCCACCTAAACACCCAACCAGTAGAACCGCCCCAATCTGACAGGTAACGCCTAAGGAAATAGGCTGAATTCCTTGGCTTGACCAATCCCAGGGCGGATTTGTCACGAAGGCTTCTAAAAAGGTGCCACCGATAGTCAGTAATAAGCCAATTAAAGCCCAAACGAGTTCATGGGGAGCAGACACTTTTACGCGAATCGTCCTTAACTCCCCCTCTATACTTGCTGGGATTGATGCTCTCCGGGAAGCGGTGCTTCGCCTCCGGTTAAGCCTAATGACTCTAACATGGCATGATCGTGTTCTGGTGGCTGTCCTAAAGTGGTTAGGTAATGACCAATTAACATGGCATTAATCCCGGCTTTCAATCCCAGGGCTTGGAGCTCGCCCATCACCGCTTCTCGTCCGCCAGCATAGCGAATAATTTGTTCGGGCAAAATCAGCCGGAAAATCGCGATCGCCTTTAGCGCTTGGTATGGATCAAGTTTCGTCTGTTCTCCCAAGGGCGTTCCGTGACGGGGATTCAGCAAGTTCAGGGGGACGGATTCCACCTCTAATTCCCGTAAGGCGAGGGCTAAATCCACCCGATCCTCCCAGGTTTCTCCCATTCCCAAAATGCCACCCGTACAAGCTTGAATTCCGGCGGCTTTCAGGTGCTTAATCGTCTCGACGCGATCGCGCCAACGGTGAGTGGTGACGATTTCCGGGAAAAAGTTCTCCGATGCCTCTAAGTTATGGTTATAGCGGGTGACTCCGGCTTCCTTGAGTGCCTGTGCCTGTTCTGGTGTCACTTCGCCTAAGGCGCAGCAGGGCTTAATCCCGGTTTCGCTAATAATCTGCTGGACGGTTTCCAGAATTTGCTCAAATTCTGTGGATTTGGGAGACTGATATTTCGGTCCACGCCCTTGACTTACCAGGCAAAAACGCTTTGCCCCTGCTGCATCGGCGGCTTTGGCTTGTGCCAGTATTTCCTCCGGGGATTTGAGTCCGTAAATAGGGGAATCTTTCCCTGGATGATGGGCAGATTGGGCGCAAAAGCCGCAGTTTTCTGAGCAGCTACCGGATTTAATGTTCACAATGCTGCATAAATCCACGGTGTTACCGCAGCAGGCTTGGCGCACTTGATCGGCGGCTTCACACAGAAGCAAAATATTATCCTGTCCTTCTATCTGCGCCAGTGTCAGCGCTTCCTCTCGATTGATGCGATCGCCTGCTATAATCCGTTGGGCGAGAGCGTTGAGCCAGTCTCGCACTGCGGTTGGCACGGAGGCTGGGGAATTCGCCGCATCCGGATGGAGTGAATTGTCAGACTGTCGTAATGGCGTTTGAACCACGCTTTGACCCTCGCTTTGCACGTCGGCGGCTTGGTCGTGATGTCACAACCGATAGAACCGCAACTTAACACTATACCCTATAGCCGACATTCTGCACCAGTTCAGCCTTACCAGATAATTGATCAGGGAACCAACATTAATAACCGGGGTTTGGTTTCCAAACCCATACGGAAATTCATACTTGTTAACCTTCTCTTTACGAATGAGGGGTATCCTGCAAGAGACTATACGGTAGTGTAACTGTCTTTGAGGCTTAGTCAAATGGTGTTCCGTCTCGCTTTCATCAATCCAGCTCGTTTAGTTCGCTCAGTTTCCGTTCTAGTTCTGGCAGTTAGCCTAGCGGCATGCGGAGGAGAGCAAGAGGCTGACATGACAGATGGAGAAACTGACATGGGTGGGGGTGATGACAAACTCGCCCTCGCTGAATCTGTAGCGCTAACCGGTGCTGGTGCATCGTTCCCCGCCCCGATTTATCAGCGTTGGTTCCAAGACATCAGTAGTCAATATCCGATGCTCCAGGTCAACTATCAATCTGTCGGTAGTGGCGCTGGTGTAGAACAGTTTACTCAAGGTACGGTAGACTTCGGGGCTAGCGATGTGGCAATGAAGGACGAAGAAATCGAGCAAGTCGATAGAGGCGTTCTCATGCTGCCGATAACGGCTGGCAGTATCGTACTGGCATACAACCTGGGAGGAGTAGAAGAATTGAAACTGCCACGGGATGTGTACGTGGATATTCTTCTGGGCAACATTACCAACTGGAATGATCCGGCAATTGCGGCGGCAAATGAGGGTGTAGAGTTGCCCGATCAGTCGATTACCGTGATTCACCGTTCCGATGGTAGTGGTACTACAGGCGTCTTTACCAAACACCTGAGTGCGATTAGTCCGGAGTGGGAAGAACAAGTTGGGGAAGGCAAAACCGTCGAGTGGCCCACCGGGGTTGGCGCAAAGGGAAATGAAGGGGTGACGGCTCAGATTCAACAAACCGATGGTGCGATCGGCTATGTCGAATACGGCTACGCCAAGCAGAATGACCTCAACTTTGCTGCCTTGGAAAACCAATCCGGGAATTTTGTCACGCCCAGTGATGAATCGGCATCCAAGACGTTAGAAGCCGTTACTTTACCGGAAAATCTGCGGGCATTTATTTCTGATCCCGAAGGTGAGGAATCCTATCCCATTGTTACTTATACGTGGCTTTTGGCTTACCAAGAGTATGATGATCCGGAGACGGCTAAATCCTTGGAAGCCACGATTGAATATGCGTTGACAGAAGGTCAAGAAATTGCGCCGGAGTTAGGCTATGTGGCACTACCGCAAAATGTGCGGGAAAAAGTGGCAGAGGCGGCAGATGTGATTAGCCCTGACTATGACATTGAGGTTAGTGAATAGCTTCACACAAACTGAGAAAGTTGGAGGTTAATTCAAAATTATTCCACTCGGTTAGGGCGGGTTTAGTTCCATCGGGGTCAATAAGCAACGATAACAGCGAAACCCGCCCCGACAGAAGACTTGACCTTACCTTCCTCAGATAAGCTGTTCGGTAGCCAAACCTTAATGTTAATCATGGCTTCCATAGTAGTGCGAGCCTCTTGCTCGCTACTAATACCCAATTTAAATGCATGACAGCTTACTACGTTTGATCGGTTCACTGGTATCCTTAAATTCTTAACGTCGGTTCACGTTCATTAATTATGACCACACAAGCTGAGTCCACTTCAGCAGTACTCCCCCAAAGATCGGATCGTGAAAAAATGACGGATCGGGGGTTTGTTTGGCTGGCTCGCATTTTGGCGCTGTCAGTCGCGGGAATTTTAATCTTCATCGCGATCACAGTAGGCATAGAAGCCTTACCAGCGATTCGGGAATTTGGTCTGAACTTTCTGGTCAACAGCGCCTGGAATCCCGTAGAACAGAATTATGGGGCGCTACCCATGATCTACGGGACGCTGGTGAGTTCCGCGATCGCGCTGCTGTTTGCTGTACCTCTAGGAATTGGCACCGCCCTCTTTTTGAGCGAAGACTTTCTCCCCCAATCCGTGCGGACGACGCTGGTGTTTATGGTGGAATTGTTAGCGGCGATTCCCAGTGTGGTGTATGGGCTATGGGGCATTTATGTGTTGGTGCCAATCCTGTTACCCCTTGAGCAGTGGCTACATAACACCTTCGGCTGGATTCCTTTGTTTGGTACAGAACCAACACGAGTAGGTATGTTTCCGGCTGGGATTATCTTAACGGTGATGATTTTGCCAATTATCACGGCAATTTCTCGCGATTCCTTAGCTTCCCTCCCTCCAGATTTGCGACAAGCGTCTCTAGGGTTAGGGGCTACCCGCTGGCAAACTATTTTTCGGGTTCTGATTCCAGCCGCATTTTCAGGCATTGTTGGTGGCATAATGTTAGGGCTAGGTCGAGCCATGGGAGAAACTATGGCAGTAACCTTGCTGATTGGTAATGCTAATCAACTTAATTTTTCTCTACTCGCCCCAGCCAATACAATTGCTTCCCTATTGGCTAACCAATTTGCCGAAGCCTCCGGTTTACAGGTGGCAGCGTTAATGTATGCCGGGTTCGTGCTATTTGTCTTAACCCTAATCGTGAACATCCTGGCAGAGTTGATTGTGCGCCAAGTTAAGAAGTTTTAAGTTAATTCAAAACTCAAAAAATTTTATGTCAGAGGATTTTCAAGATACACAAGCTGAAGACTTTCCCACTCACAGTTTTACCCGTTCATACACGAGTGGGCGATCGATATTTGGTATCGTGATGACCATCCTAGCCGGAGCTTGCCTGGTTATTGCCCTAATCCCGTTGTTTGCGGTGATTATCTATGTGATCATTAAAGGATTTAACCGCCTGAACTTGAACTTATTTACAGAATTGCCACCTGCTGCGGGTTTATCGGGTGGCGGTGTTGGCAATGCAATTGCCGGTACATTAATTTTGGTTGGAATTGGAGCGCTGATTAGTGTTCCCATTGGCGTTTTAGCCGCCGTTTATCTATCTGAATTTAGTTCGGGTCCAATTGCTCGCTGGATTCGCTTTGCCACTAATGTCCTCAGTGGTGTCCCTTCAATTATTGCCGGGATATTTGCTTATGGGATTATTGTGCTAGGACCGGGATTCATCCCCTGTGCAGGTAGCTTTTCCGCATTTGCAGGAGGCGTAGCACTGGCGGTACTGATGCTACCCATTATTATCAGAACCACGGATGAAGCCCTGCAAATTGTACCTCAGGATGTACGCTGGGCATCGGTGGGTGTGGGAGCGTCGGAATATCAAACGGTATTGAGAGTGGTTCTTCCCGCCGCTTTACCCGCGATCCTGACGGGAACTACCTTGGCGGTTGCTCGCGCCGCTGGGGAAACCGCCCCCCTGATTTTCACGGCTCTATTCACCTTCTTTTGGCCCTCAGGAATATGTGACCCGACTCCCTCCCTAGCCGTATTAGTTTACAATTTTGCCACCTCGCCTTTTTCGGATCAGCAAGAATTAGCCTGGGCAGCTTCTTTAATCCTGGTGGCTTTGGTCTTACTCACTAGTGTAATTTCTCGTTGGACAACCCGGAAAAGCATTTACTGAATTATGAGTTATGAATTATCCAATCAACCTACCTATATAGAATGGGAGATGAAGGTTAAAAGTCTAAATCTTAAAGTCCAGTTATCGTAGCAGCAATTAATCTCAAAATTAAGGTGGATTATCATGGAATCTAATCAAAAAGTTGCCAGTCCGAATCAAGGCAATGAACAATCAACGGAAACGGTTTTACGCACGGAAGACCTAGATATATACTATGGCAAATTTTTAGCGGTGAAAGGGGTGTCTATGGAGATTCCCAAAAACCGGATCACGGCTCTGATTGGTCCTTCGGGTTGTGGTAAAAGTACATTGATCCGCTGCTTCAACCGTCTCAACGATTTAATTGATTCATTTCACATTGAGGGTAAAGTTTACTATCGCCAGAAAGACCTTTATGACAAAAAGGTTGATCCGGTAGAAGTCCGACGGCGGATTGGTATGGTGTTCCAAAAACCCAACCCATTTCCCAAAACAATTTATGACAATATTGCCTACGGTGCCAGAGTGAATAATTACCAAGGGAATCTAGATGAATTGGTGGAAAACTCCCTACGCGCTGCCGCCTTATGGGATGAGGTCAAAGATAAGCTAAAAACCAACGGAATGTCTCTATCTGGAGGACAACAGCAACGGTTATGTATTGCCCGTGCGATCGCGATTAACCCGGATGTGGTATTAATGGACGAACCTTGTGCGTCTCTTGACCCGATTTCCACCCTCAAGGTTGAAGACTTAATGCACGAACTGAAACAAAAATACAGTATTGTGATTGTGACTCACAATATGCAGCAAGCCACACGGGTGGCTGATATGACCGCCTTCTTCAATGCCAGAGCCACAGAAAAGGGGGGGAAACAGGGGTATTTAGTTGAGTACGACGAAACCGAAAATATCTTCCAAAATCCCAAGGAGGAAGCCACGAAAGACTATGTAAGCGGACGTTTCGGCTAAGTTTGATCGTCCCCAACAAACCCTTGCTTCATCCCACGGATATACAGTTCCAGATGGGATTGAATCCACTGGGCAGTTTCAGGATACCCTAATTCAATGGCTGTTTGTTCAGCCGCCAACCAACTATATAAAGCTGTTTGATTGACAGCTTGAATGGCTTCTAATCCTTGCATCACCGCATGGGGGACAGCAATGGGGGCAGTTGCTTCTTTGAGAAAATCAATCCCGGCTGGTAAAACAAGCTGATTATTTTCAACCCGAATCACTCCCTGATCCGTGGGATCTTCGCCTTGCCATTTAACTTCACCCTGCAACTGATACCCCCAAGGTTGGAGGAAATGAAGGATCAGGTATTGTAACCAAGCGATGTAGTGTTGACGTTCCCTCACTGAAAGTGAGGGATTCTGCGGACAGAGTTAAGTTGTGGCAACTTCCACAATCTAACTCTCGCTACGGTTGTCAAAGACCGTCTACCCAGTCGGTTTAGGTCAATACCTAACTTCCTGGCTACTTTTCTTAAAATGTTGGCGCTACCGTTCAAGTCAGCGTTAATCAACAAATTGTTTCTTGAACGGTAAAGCCCACGCTT